>CAZTDC010000355.1:0-3871 GCA_964612165.1 uncultured Salinivenus sp. | reverse complement strand
GACACCTCCTCCTCGATGCGGGCCGAGGACTTCCAGCCCAATCGCTTCCAGGCGGCCCGCGACGTGGCGGGGAGCTTCGTTGAGGGGCGGGTGTCCGACCGCGTGGGCCTCGTCGTCTTTGCGGCGGAGGCCTACACGCAGGTGCCCCTCACCCTCGACTACGAGTTCCTGCAGCGCATGCTAGAGCGTGTGCGCATCGGAGTGGTGGAGGACGGAACGGCCGTGGGCACGGCCCTGGCCACGGCCGTCAATCGGCTGAAGAACACCGAGGCGAAGAGCAAGGTCGTTGTCCTGCTCACGGATGGGCGCAACAATCGCGGTGAAATTGACCCGGCGACGGCGGCGGAGATTGCGAGCACGATGGACGTCCGGGTGTACGCCATCGGCGTCGGAACCGCGGGCGGGACTGCGGAAGCGCGCTCGAATCGCGAGGGCGGGAAGGCCGGCGAATCGGGCGTCGACGAACAGATGCTGCGCACCGTCGCGCAAACGACGGGCGGACGCTACTTCGCGGCGTCCAGCAAGGAGGCCCTGCAGCGCATCTACGACGAGATCGATGAGATGGAGGCCACGGAGGTCGACGAGCGCGTCTACACGGACCGGGAGGAGTGGTATCCAGGATTCTTGGGACCGGCGTTTGCCCTCGTGTTGCTGGACGTACTGCTGTCGACCACCCTCTTCCGTCGCTTTCCCTGAGCCCGACTTCGGGGCTGTACGATCAGGGACGAGAGACGGCGTTTGGGGAGAGGCGAACGAGAAGATGGAGGAAAATGCAGGGAGGGAATCGGAATTTGGGACCGATAGGGAAAGTCTCTTTCACCTCAGGCTTTACTTTAGGTGCGCTGCATTGCATCATGTGTATGGAGGATTACAATTCGGAAGAACGTTCCGTCGTCCTTCAATCTGGCAGTTGATTTGCCCGTTTGAGTAATTCCCCTCCGTGTTCTTCCCGACGAGTGATGATCAGATCCATGCTTCGTACTTCCCTCGTCCGTTTTGGTGCTCGGTCTCGAATAGGCGGCGTCCTGCGCCTGCTCGTGGCTCTGGTGAGCGTGTTTGTGCTCCTGGGTGCGGAGGTCTCTCAGGCGAAGGCGCTGGTGAAAAACGTGATGTTCACCGCCCGATCCGACGGAGAGGGATACGTCGTTCGCGTCCGTACGGCCGACACGATCCGGGCCTACAGCATGCCGCGGACGGTTGGGAAGCATAAGCTCGAATGGGTGCTCTACAACACTGAGCTCCACAGCAGTTATCAGAAGAGTGACCCGCGAGGGCCGGTGGAGGGGTACAGCGTGACCACCAAACAAGGTCACCTCATTCTCCGCCTTGAACTGGATCCCGATCAGCCGGTCGAAGCACAGGCGTATCGGGACGGGGCCTCCAGCGACCTCCTGCTGAATCTGGCGTACACGGACGACAACCCGCCTGTCGCGGACGCTCAGAAGGTCCAGCAATCCGAGTCGTCCTCGGAGGTTGTGCAGAAGGTGTCCAATTCGCCGAAGCGCGCATCCGGGGCGTCAAAGGCGGCCCGGGAGCGATGGAAGCTCGACACGGTGGTGATTGACCCGGGACACGGCGGTAAAGATCCGGGGGCCACGGCGAACGGGCTTATGGAGAAAGACATCGTCCTAGACGTGGCCCACAAGCTTGGCAATTACATCGAGAACCGGCTCGACGTCAATGTCGTCTTCACGCGGAAGGACGACCGCTTTATTCCACTGGAGGAACGGGGACACATGGCCAATGAGGCGGGAGCGAAGCTTTTCCTCTCCCTGCACGTGAACGCGGCCCGCGCCCGCGCTGCTCACGGCACGGAGACGTACTTCCTCGGTCGCTCCAAGACGGAAGCCGCCGAGAAGGTCATGGAGCGGGAGAACAGCGTGATCAAGTACGAGGAAAACACCGAGAAGTATGAGGATTACGACGAGGAGGCGCTCGTCCGCCAGACGCTGACGCAGAGCGCGTATATGCGCCAGAGCCAAGAGCTGGCCTCACTCGTTCAAACCCAGTTCGAAGAACGAGTCCAACGAAAGAGTCGAGGGGTTCACCAGGCCGGCTTCTACGTGCTATGGAGCGCCTCGATGCCCTCCGTTCTCGTCGAGCTCGGCTTCCTCACCAATTCAGCGGAGGCCCGCTACCTCAACAGCGATCGCGGACAAACCTATCTGGCAAGTGCTCTTTTCCGTGCCGTGCGGAAGTACAAGGGCCAGTATGAGAAAGGCATCTTCGCCAGTGAGTAGCGCGTCTGTACGAAGGCCCTGAGGTCCCGCTCCGTTCCAACCCCAAAGAGAGGCATCTCGCTCCGAACTGCGGCGTTACCCTTCTCTCGTTGCGAGCGGCTTTCTCGGTGTGCCAGCGCAGGCGGTCGTCGAGACCGCAGCCAATTTCCGGCGGAGTGAATGCATTTTTCCCCCGGCGCTAGACTGCGCCCGACGCCCTCCCGCGACTTTCTATCTTGTTTTGCCTATGAAAGCCTCTTTGCCGCTCTTCCTTTCTGCTACCCTGCTCGCCCTCCTGTTTGGAGGCTGCGACGTCACGGGGCCGGAAGACACCGTGATTCTCAACGCAAACTCACCGGCTGCCCCAATCGTCGAGTACACGTTCGCGTACGACACCAACGGCGGTGATCCGATCGGTGTGCGGTCCAACGAAACCGACGATCTGGGCTCCGTTCTCAGCGAGAACGGATTTGGCCGGGCCGACGTGGTCTCGGCGCGGGTCGACAGTGTCTCGCTCGAACGCATCTCGTCGAAGGCAGCGCCCACACCAATCGTGTTCGACTACCTCACGGGTGCGACGGCCTATCTCGGCTCGAACACCGACGGCGAACGAATTGCAGACGCTTCGATTGACGCCACCACGAGGTCGGTGTCCCTTCCGGTGGCAGGGAGCGACGTGACGAGCGTAGTGAAGAATGAGCCGACGTATGCATTCCTGCAGCTCGACACGACCAGCGACGTGCCGGACCGACGGGATAAAGTTGAGGTCACGGTCTACTTTCGAATCGAGGTGCAGGGCGTGTAGGACTCGATTCTATTCGGCCGCCCGATGGGCTACCGCACGGCCACACAGGAAATCTCGACGCGAGCGCCGCGGGGGAGGTCGGCTACCTGCGCCGCCTGCCGGGCGGGCGGCTGTTCATTAAAGTACCGCGCGTACACCTCGTTGACCTGCGCGTAGTCGTTGACGTCGGTCATAAGCACTTCGCAGCGCACGACGTTCTGGAACGTCATGCTCGCGGCCTTCAGTATGGCCCCGATGTTGTCGAGGACTCGCTCGGTTTCTTCCTCAATCGTGCCGTCGATCATGCTGTCCGTTTCCGGATCGATGGCAATCTGGCCGGACACGTACAGCCGATCCCCCACGAGAATGCCTTGACTGTACGGCCCAATGGCCGCCGGGGCGAGGGGGGTCGTGACGGTACTGCGAGACGTTGAGGTCGAAGGAGCCATAAGCGTCAAAGGAAGGAGCGCGGAAGAATACGACACCTCAAGATCCGCCTTCCTGGAACGTGGTACAAGCAAATATTGTCTGAAGACAGGCGAATATTGTCTGAAGAGCAGTCTGGTCCGATTGGGAGCCCACGCGTCCGGATTCGGCGCCGCCTACTCGACGCGGAACGCCCTCCTGCACGAAGCAGTTCACCTTCCTTCTACAGCGGCGCATGTTTTGCGCCGCGTTCGACAGGCATTTGAAGAGAGGAATTTCCATCTGTTATGAGCAAGAAGGGACGCGTCCTGGTCGCCATGAGCGGGGGCGTTGACTCCTCCGTCACCGCTGTTCTGTTGAAGGAGCGCGGCTACGAGGTCATCGGCATCACCATGAAGACGTGGGACTATTCCACCAGTGGCGGCCGCGACGGCAAAGAGGT
>CAZTDC010000354.1:0-3877 GCA_964612165.1 uncultured Salinivenus sp. | reverse complement strand
GTCAAGCGCCCCTACGTCGAGGCTACTGTATGACCTCCCTCTGTACGGCCAAACAGTTCCAGTCTGCCCCTCTACTGATCTTTTTGATGGCAATCCGCTGCTGATGGCCTCGAACGTCTCTCAGTCTGTCCGCGATCACCTGTTGAATCGTGCTCGTGAGACCGGGGAAGATCATCAGGTCGTCTTAACTCGCTTTGCTCTGGGGCGGCTCCTGTACCGTATTGCCCAACTTCCCGAAGGAAACCGTTTTGCCTTGAAAGGAGCATTTGCGGTTCTCGTTTGGAAGGGGGAGCTCAGTCATCAGACGCGAGATCTTGCCCTTCTCGGGTGTGGCCCGCCGGTACAGGAATGCAGGTCTTTGGCATACCGACTCTACGCCGACAGCCATTGACGCGAAGAAGGCTGGAGCTTGCCGCCCAGTTACGACAACTGCTCCCAGGCATCTTCCAGTGCCTCCACGACTTCACTCGGCGGCATCGGATCGATGTCTCGGTGTTGATCCGGGTGGCCCACCGGATGTATGTGCCATCCGCGCAGGTCGTCGTAGTCGATCCCCCAGATGCGCTGCTCTTCCTCGATCAGGGCAAATGCTGTTGTACCGGTCTCTCCGTTGAAGTACACTTGTAGGAAACGGTCTTTCTCCAGCAGGACGCGGCCCCGAACGACAGTGGCCTCGGTCTCCAGATCGACCGATCGCACAAACGGACGATCCGCTAACGCCTCCAGCAGCGATGACAAGAAGGATTCTACGTCCATTCCGCCTGGACCTTTTGGTAATGGGCCTTCAGGGTTTCGGCCTCCTCCCACTCCCAAAAGTCCTGCTCGACATCGTACGAATATCCATCGTCTGGCAGGTCGTCCTCCGCCAGGCGCCGCTTGAAGGTGGAGAACTCCATTCCCCATTTTTCCTCCAGGCGGTCCGTGGTCTCCTGAAGGGCAGCAATCTTCAGCTCCAGGTATTCCGAGAGGACTTTTTCGAACGCCTCGTCGAGGTCCTGCGAGCGCGTCGCCTTCAGCAGGTGCGCCCCGACGTCGGGAGAAAGGGTGGGCATAGCGGCAGGGAAGTTCTTCTCGATAACGAAGAGCGTATGTTAACAACGCTGGACGGGGACAGGTTGCGTGAGTGTGATGCGGAGCCGTCCCGCGGACGCTCTTGCATATTTGCTACGGAGTGCTCAAATCCGGTCGTCCGTTCGATGCATCCCTGTACCCGAGAGCCTGAGAATGCTTGACACTCAGCACGGCCTCTCTTCTTCGGGCCCGCGAAAGCGTTTGGGAGCCTCTGAGTACGGGTTGTGCTATATGTGTATAGAATGTGTACCCTGCTCCAAACGCCAGAAATAAGCATCGTCGTCGCTCCAAGCTTGACTTGGAGCCTATCCATCCACACAGGGAGGCCTTAACGGTCGTCAGATGGGCTCCAGATCAAGTCTGGAGCGACGGAGGTGGTGTTTTCCATCGAAAGATGCTTATTCCGGGAGTGTGCACATACATTGCACAATAGCACAGGTCGTGGTGTAGTTGCCGGTCGGGCATGACGTGAGCAGCGCTCTCATGAATCCTGGGTCATTCCGAGACCGAATGCGTTCGGTCGAGGCGCCCCGAGCACTGCGAGGAAGTACCCTCCGGGGTGAATCTCTTCGAATCTGGCGGAAGCGTTCCAGCCGGATGCTGCCTTTTCGTATCGTCTCCGCCATCCATCAGAGAGACTCTTCGTCGCTCCGCTCCTCTGAGTGACCTGTGTTCAAGCGCAATGGCATTCCCGCATGAATTGGAGTCATCCAGAGGCCGACTACGGGAGGCCGACGAATCTCTTCGACGCTGTCGGAAGCGCCTCAGGAGGGCGGTGCTCCTTCGGTTCGCTTCCGCCTGCCATTGAAGAGACTCACTCTGAAAGCACTTCTTCGCGCTCTAAAAGCACTCGGTCGCATTTGCTCCCAGCGCTACGCTCAGGGCGCTTCGGTCGCACAGCTCCCTCTGAGTGACGTGATTTCGAACGGGGACTGCGCTTCCGCACACCTCTACGTGCCCTCCAGCCCTGGCACAACAGGCCAGCAGCCGGGAGCAAAGCGCTGCTCACCGCGACGCCGAGGACCGGCCTGGCGCGTAGAGGCCGCGCCACCGGACCCCGAGGCGCAGGCCGACCCGCTCGTCGTAGAACGCGCCCGTGTCGAGCGCCGCGGCGACCTGGAACTGTAGGTTATGCCGCCGGAGGAGCGGCCCACGGACCCCGAGCCGGAACGACCACTGGTCCTGGCGGCCGATGAGCCGGCTGGTGGTGGACTCGCAGCGGGGGGTTTCGCAAATCTTATTCGCCGCGCCGTAATTCCGGCTGTACGTCCCGAGCACCCGGTAGGAGAGCCCCGCCCCGAGATGTCCCTCGACGCCGGCGTGATGGGCCACGACGATGTTGTTGCCGATGCCCGGGAGATTGTTGGCAAGCCCCGGCGTCCCGGACGCGGGCGTGAGCAGCGGCGTCCCGAGCGTGCGGCCCCGGTAGGTCCAGCCGCCCTTGTACTTGAAGTGGTTGTAGTAGCCGTCGGCGCCGCGCCGCTCTCCCTGGTCAAACCGGGCGCCCTGTCGCGTCGTGCGGAGGTGCTCCCACAACACGGTGTGCACGAGGGCCTCCGAATCCTCAAGCTGCAGGCGCGCCCCCCAGAGCCCGTCCCACACGTTCCGAAACCTGAAGGCCGGCAGGTCCTCCAGGTAGAACTGCCGGTACACGAGCCCTTCCACTCCGCCCAGGTCCACGTCGAGGCTGAAATCGTACATGGCGACGTGGTTGGCGTCCTCCTGGTCCAATTGCTCCTGCGTCTGTGTGGATCTGGTCAGGATGTTGAGGCCGAAGGCCACCTCCGCCCACTGCTGGGGGGACGCCTCCTGAGGGCCGCGCAGGGGACTGGTGCCGCCCCACACGGCGTGGTGGACGAGGCCGGCGTGCGCGGTGATAGGGGCATCCGGCGGCAGAAGACGAAGGTAGAAGGACTTTTCGTGGAGGAGCGCGCCGGACGTAAACCGGTCGCTCCCGAACCACCCGTGCGCCAGGTGGCCCTGGACCGCCAGGCCCTCGCCCGTGCCCGGAATCGAGAGGTAGCCGTCCGACGCGATGCTGACCCGTGGGATCGGCGGGGCGTTGCGGCTGCGGACGACGCTCCCCAGCGAGAGGCTCGAGTCCACCCGTCCTACGATTTGTTCTCTGCGGCCCGCCGTCAACTGGAGCTTCCAGTACCGGAGCTGCCCGTAGAGCTGGTGCACGGTGACGGTGCCGTTCTGGGAGGCGCGGCCGAGGACATCCGCGCCGAATCCGTACTCGAGCCCAGGCGACTCTCCGAACGGGCGGTACGCGCCGAGCCGGAGGCCGGCGTTGGCGGAGGTCGGGTCGACAGTGCCCCGCTGGTTGGCCGCGAGCCAGAAGGGGAGGCGCTCGCTGGTGCTTCCCGCCAGGAAGGACTCGGCCCGGAGCTGGAGGGGGCCGACGCCCTGGGCCCAGGCCGGTCGGCCGGTGGTCGTCGCCAGGCATATACAGATCGCGGCGATGAGCATCAGCAGGAGTCGACCTGCATCGACGGTGCAGCACGGCATACGCGGAGGAGGGGTGGTCAGTGTGTATCGTTTCCGGCGTTCATCGGAGAGACTCACTTTGAAAGCATTCGGTCGCGTTGCTCCCAGCACTTCGCTCACTCTGTTCGCTCTGAGTGACTTGTAGCTGAAGGAAATGACCATCCCGTACACTTCCCGTTCATTCCGAGCGTAGCGAGGCGCCCCGAAACAAAGTGAGGCGACGCGAAGCTAGGCCGTACTGACAAACAGAAGATTCAAGGAAGGGGCATCTTTTCCGGTTGAGCGGCGTCTACAGGTTTCTTCCGCCCTGTTTGAC
>CAZTDC010000353.1:0-3897 GCA_964612165.1 uncultured Salinivenus sp. | reverse complement strand
GAGGCCGCCACCGACATGCCGAAGAGGCTGACCGGAAGCATATAGAGAAGCTGCGCGTAGCGGAGGGAGCTGAGAGCTCCCACCGCGAGAAACGACGCCAGGAAGAGATCGAGGTACGCCGAGAGCTGGGCCACGCCGCGGCTCGCCACCACGGGACCGAACGCATTGATGGCCTCGCGCACCCCCTCTACGCGCGTAGAGATCGAGAGGTCAAACCCGTACATCTGCCGCGCCACGAACGGGAGCTGGACCCCAAACTGGAGCGCGCCTCCCACAAGCGCCCCCACGCAGGCCGTCATCAAAAGCTGCGTCAGGGTCTCGTTGGCGAGGGCCTCCGGCGCCCAGGGCGTGCCTGTGATCCAGTACGCTCCGCCGAAGAGAAACGCGATGATCGCCACGTTCCAGAGGACCGGGGCCACGTAGGGGATGAAGAAGCGCCTGTGGCTGTTGAGCACCCCCAGCGCCCAGGCCGAGAGCACGAGCACGCCCGCCATCGGAAAGATCACGCGCACCGCCTGGACCGCGAGGTCAAACCGATTGATTGTGGCCTCGCCCCCTCGCCCCCCGTCCACGAGCCACTGCAGTGCGTCCGGCACCGCGTACGCGTCCCCAATGAAACCCGGTGCGAGGAGCCCGACGATGGGCTCGGCCAGTACGACGCCCAGCAACGCCAGCCCGCCCGCCACGGCCAGAAGCAGGCCAAAGATGGCCCCCGCAAACCGGCCGGCCGCCTCGTACCGCTCCTGCTCAATCATGCGGCTGTAGATGGGAATGAACGCCGCCGAGATTGTGCCTTCCCCCAGCAGGTTCTGCAACAAATTGGGCGACTTGAACGCGACCTGGAGCACGTCTGCGTGCGCGCCGACCCCGAAGAAATAGGCCACCGTGCGCTCGCGCAGCAGGCCCAGGATGCGACTCGAAAAAATGCCGGCGGCCACCGACCCGGCGGCACTTTCGCTCTCATCCTCCTCCGAGGACAAATCACGCTCGGGGGCCTCGGGCGGCGACCCTTGAGTAGAAGACGAGGCCGATTCTGACGAGGCGTCCTCCATGTTGCGGTCTCAGAGCGAAAAAGAGCCGTCGACGCTGCCGTGTTCTCGTCCTCACGAAATCCGGTCCATCACTAGGTGGCTCAGGTAGCCGATCACCGCCGCCCCATAAAACGGCAGTCCAACGAGGGGCCGCTCCGGTACGTGCAGGTACGGGAGAATAAGGAGGGGGGAGGGGATGAGCAGCATTGCCCACCAGGTGTGCGTCCATCCGCGATGCCGGCTCAGCACTGGCAGGAGCGCCACAAGACCCAGGTAGGCGGCCGCCTGAAACCGTTCCGTCACGATGAGGAAAAGGTCCGTGACGAAGAAAATCGAATAGAAGATGCGCTGCCCCTTCGAATTGACGTCCACGTCCGGCCACAGGCCAAACAGCAGGGTCAGTACGAGGAGGACGAGGGGGTACCCCACCTGTTCAAGGGCCGAAAACTGTCGATAGGCTGCGTCGACAGTGAAGGCGTACGCGAGAAGAGCGATGTAGCCGAGGCCGAAGAGGGTTGCGCCGGTCAGATGCCCTTTGTAGCCGGCCATAACAGCGACGGTGCACTGGACGAAAACGCAGAATACGAGCGTGAGAACCTGCTCGACGAATTGTGTGTGGCGTCAACGCCGTGACGCTCATGCCGAGCGACGTATGTGCTCGTGTCGGCATTGCCTCGATCCGCCAAACAGATCTCAGGCACGAACGGATGTTCGCCACCGGAGGGTTCCCCTCTGGGACGAACACCGGTCATCTCACGTCGCCTGTTCGTCCAGAAAATACTGCACCGCTAAATGATACCCAGTGGGGCCGAGGCCACTGATTTGTCCCACACAGACCGGCGCAATGCGCGACGTGCGGCGAAAGTCTTCCCGGGCGTGGACGTTCGAGAGGTGCACCTCGACAACGGGGGGATCGATGGCCGCGACGGCGTCGCGCAGGGCCACGGACGTGTGCGTGTAGCCGCCGGGATTGAAGACGATTCCGTCCAGCGATTGCTCGTGCGCAGCGTGAAGATGGTCGATGAGTGCGCCTTCTCCGTTGGCCTGCTGAAAGGAAAAGGTCACCTCCGGAAATGCCTGATCGAGCTCCGTTTCAATGGTGTCGAGCGGGGCGGTGCCGTAGGTGCCTGGGTCGCGCGTCCCCAGCAGGTTGAGGTTCGGCCCGTTTAGCACGAGGAGGGTGGCAGCCATGTCGGAAGTGGAAGACTCAGAAAGTCAGCGCAGGTGCGGGACGGGGGGCGAGGCGGGGGCAGCGGGGACGCAGGCGGAAAGCATTTCGCAGCTGTTACGAACCACACATTGTCTAACGATCCCGTTTTTAACACGCACACACATGAACGGGGGGCGGCGGTTGGTGTAGAGGGCTTTGCACCAGCCTTTCCAAAACGATTTCTCTTTCAACCATGACCCTTACAAAAGAGGCTCAAACCGTTCTCGGCGACCTGGGCCTGGACCGTGACGACGCCCTGTTGGCGGCCAAGTCGATGGGGCAAACGATGATCGAGGAGAGTCAGTCCTCCGACACCCCGCTGGCCGGGATGGTTTACGACGTGTGGGGCCTGTACGATGATGGGATGCCCGCCTGCCGATTCTCGGTCTCCGACGACGAGACCCTTGTTTTTGAGGGGCAGTTTCGAACGGAAGGGAGCACTCCGTTCGTGGAGCGGCGCGAGACCATTTCCTCCGAGGCCCTGAAGTCCCTCGTCGAGAATACGGCCTCGAGTCCCCTGTAGCAGACGCACGGGGGGCGTCGTGCTCCGTCCTTGACCGCCGGCCGGATTCCCTGTGGGGGGAAGCGCCCGGAAGTCTTACCACTGTTCGTAGTGGTCGACCAGAGCATTGAGATTGTCGTGCTCTCCCTCAATGATGCCGATGACGAACAGGCCCGTTTCATTTTCCAGCTGTGCGAGCGCTTCCGCATCGGGCGGGCGACGGCCCTGTGTCTTGATGAACTGGTCCTGGATGGCTTTTTCGGCGGCCTCTGCGGGCGCCTCGGCCGAGGTGACGTTCGAGAAGCTTTCGAATCCGTCCTTCTCGAAGCCGATGATGGTGTAGGTGGGCATGTTGTATAGAAACCAATTGTTCGATACGAGGCAACGACCGTCGATGCTCAATGCACGTCTGCCGTCGCCGTTTCCCGCATCCGGAGCAGGGAGTGCGTTGAGGCGTGAGGGGCACTGTCCTTCACGAAAAAACGAATGAAGGAGGCTGGTCTCAATCACCGACAAAAAGCCGCTCAGACAAAGAAAAAGCCCGGACCCCCACCAAGAGACCGGGCTTTGGGAGAAATGCACCCAAATACGAAATGCACTCACATAGACACACGGCTTCGGAGAATCTAACGTCCGTTTCGTATATGTTACACTTTGTGACGTATGCGGGACTAAGTGGGGGGGTGCAGGTGGGCGGGTTTTTAGGCTCCAAGCCACTCGTAGACGAGGATGCCGCCGGCCACGGCCACGTTAAGGGATTCGGCAGAGGGCCGATTGGCGGCACCGGGGATGGCGACGGGCGTGTCGAGGCGGTCGAGGACGGCGGGGCTCAGTCCATGCGCTTCGCTTCCGAGGACAAGTGCAGAGGGGCGGTTCGGCGTCCAGGTGTCGGAGCGGACGCCCTGTAGGTCGGCGCCGTAGAGGGCCCAACCGGATCGGCGGAGCCGGCCGAGGAGGGGGGCGGGAGCGTCTGTGCGCGTCAGGGTGAGGGCCCAATGGCCGCCTGTGGCTGCCCGCATGACCTTTGGGCCGTAGAGGCCCGCCGTGCCGGGGCCCGCCGCCACTGCCTCAGCCCCGAACCACGCCGCCGTGCGGAGGAGTCGAGCGTTCGGCGGAGGCCTTCCGCTCGAGGGCCGAACAGAAGGACATCGCCC
>CAZTDC010000352.1:0-3931 GCA_964612165.1 uncultured Salinivenus sp. | reverse complement strand
CGTCGGCCAAGCTCCCGGAGCAGACCGCCGACCCGGACGCCGTGAACACGAAGAAGCCGGACGTGCCCGAGGACCTTCCGACGCCGGGGGGCGACGGAGCCGATGGGGAGGTGGGGACGAAGAAGGCCGAACTTCCGGCCTCAATGGCCTAACGGAGGACCAGTACGACACCATCTTGATTAACTGGGCTCCCTCAACGTCCCTCCTCACGATCAACGAAATGGTGGTCGCAGATGCGTTTATCATTCCCGTCGCGCCTTCCTATCTCTCCCTGGAGGGAATCGTGAGCCTCGGAAAGGTGGTGAAAACGTCCGGAGGAGCCTCGGGGAGGCCACTCCCGTTCTGGACGTTCTTCTGACCATGGTGAAGCGAGACGATCAGGAAACGAGAGCCATCATTCAGCAGGTGCGCGAGCACTATGGCGGGAAGGTCTTTGACACGGAGACTCGGGACGATCCCTCGCTGGAGGAAGCGCCCACCCGCGGGAAGTCCATTTTCGAGTACGCACCCGACTCACAGGGCGCGAAAGAGTACCTGTCGGTCGTCGACGAGGTGATCGACCGGATGGATCGGTATGGATCAGTCTACGGAACCGTTCGCGAAAAACAATCGGACCGAACGTAGTCGACACCGGGCGGGATCGACGACGACCGGTCTTTTGTTCGTCACCTCCCTTGCGATCAACTCCCCCGACTTCGTTATGAGTGACAGTGACTTCTTCGACAGCGTCTTCGATGAGCCGGAAGACGACCCGCTCCTCGGGAACGAATCCGAATCCTCCGAGGAGCATTCCTCATCTTCAGAGCGCTACGGAGCTCCCTCGTGGATGGACGATGTGGAGACATCCGATCAGGCCGGACAAACATCCAACGAGCCTGAACAGAAGAAAATCGTTGTGGACCAGCGTGGGGACAGTAGCCAAAAGCTCGACGCGCTCAACCAGGCGATCAAACAAGGCTGGGAGGTGGTTCGGCTGTCGCTCCACCAGTCCGCTGAGAGAGGAGCCGATCAGAAGCCCCGCCAATTTGTGGCCCTCTTGGAGAAAGACAGCCCCACCTCGCTGTTTGACTTTTAGGCGGACGTAGGACAACGGCCCTTCAGTGTTTGGCTTCATTCCTCTGTGATTGGCGCAAAGAACGGGGCGCTCGCTTGCCACTGGACCGCTTATTGGCTTAACTGTGATGTGCCTCTTTTCCGAAAATGACTCTTGTTTCTTCCTATGAGCGACGACGTGCCCCGCTACTGGACGCCCGAATTCGTCGAAGCCTTCGTTGAGGCCGTCAACAACGACGAGGAGTTTCAAAATACGGCCGGGTCTTTTTCCGAGACCGTCGAGCTCCGCTGCTTTGACACCCCCGACGAGGAGGATGTCTCCGCCACCTATACGTTCGAGGACGGCCAAATTGTGGACGTGGACCTCTGGATTGATGACGCGCCCTCCGACCAGATGCGCGATGAGGAGGTCGACAAGAGCGAGGTAATGGTCCGCGCCACGGCCCCGTACGACGTGTGGGTGAAGATGGACAAGGGCGAGATGGGCTCCGCCGAGGCCCTCGCATCGCCCGATTACCAGATCGAAGGCGCGATGATGCGCATCATGTCCAACATGGGCGTCTTTCGCAACCTCAACAAGGTGGCCGCCCACGTTGACAAAGAATACTAGATCCCGGCCCGCTTCGCGCCAAACCGTCCCAACCTCCAACGAGCAAAACAACTATGAGTGACGACCAGAAGCCCAAAATTAACGTCACGCGCGGAAAGAAGAAGGAGAGCGAGACGAACTCTTCCCGCAAGAACGCGTCCGGGAGCGGGCTGCCCGGAGCGATGGAGGTGGCGTCGGGGCTGGCTCGCCGGGCGCGCAACATGTGGCTGGCCGGGCTCGGGGCGCTGTCGGTGGCCGAGGAGGCGGGCACGCAGGTCTTTAACGCCCTGGTCGAAGAGGGCAAGTCCTGGGAACAGGAGCGGCGCAAGCAGACGGAGCAGACGGCCAAGCAGGTCCGAACGCTTACGGAAGAAGGCACCGACGCGATCGAGGCCGTTGAGGAGCAGGTGCGCGACGAGGTCAACGACGTGCTTCACCGGATGGGCGTCCCGCGCCGCGACGACATCGACGAACTACGCGACCAGGTCGACGCCCTGGCCGAGAAGATGGATCAGCTCGCCGACGCCGTTTCCGAGCAGCAGAAAGGGGACGACGCGTAGTCTGTTTTCATTCGTCTTCCGCCGCGGGTAGCAGGTCCTCGGCGAGCCGGTCGAACTCGGTCTCGAAGCCGTCTATGATCGTATCGGGGTCGGGGACGAGGTTGGCGTCGCAGGCAATTCCGATCCGCACCTCGCCGTTGTAGCTGAAGATGCTGACGCCCATGCCAATGCGCCCGGCCCGCGGCACCCACGGCATCACATTCTGCACGCGGCAGCCCTTCATGTGCAGCTGCTCCTGCGGCCCGGGCACGTTCGTCATAACCGCGCTGGCCTTGCTTCCGAAGAAGCGGACCGCCTGCGCCTCCACCTCCGCCGGGAAGTGCCCGAGCGCCTCCAGCACCCCGAAGGCCGCCCCCGCCTCTGAGGAGCCCTTCATCTCGTCCATCTGCTCCTTTACGGTAATCACGCGTTCGAGCCGGTCGTCCAGGCCCACCGGCAAATCCAGATACACGAGCCCAAAGCGATTGCCCAGCTCGAACGCCTCCTCCAGCGGCCGCAGGTTCACGGGGATGAGTGACCGCACCATCACCCCGTCCGTCGGCTCGTCGTGCTCCTGGAGATAGTACCGCAGCGCCCCGGCCACGGCCGCGAGCAGCACGTCGTTCACCTTCGCGTCGATGGTGTGCGCGATGCGCTTGACCGTCGTTAGGTCGAGGGGACCGGACCACGTCGCCTTCTGCGCCACCTTCAGATCCCCCTTGAAGACGGTGTCGGAGTCGGGGCCGAGGAGGGCAAACTTCGACAGCGCCGCGCCCAGGCTCATCCCCTGCTTGGCCCGCAGAAAGGCGTGGGAGGGATCGAGGACCGACTCGGCCCCTTCGGCCACGAGCCGGCTTCCCGCCGACACGGCCCCCTGCACGGTCTTCAGCGCGCCCCGCACCATTCCCGGCAGGAACGAGTCCGACTCCTTCGTCTCCGGAAAGCGGGACGGATCGAAGTGCTCATCGGTCAGGGACAGGAGCACCTGCACGAGGGCGATGCCGTCGCCGATGCAGTGGTGCAGGCGCACGATGACGGCACTGCCGCCCTGGTAGTCCTCGATCAACTCCATGTGCCAGAGCGGCTTCGAGCGGTCGAGGGGCACGCTCATCAGTTCGCTCACACGCTCCTTCAGCTCCGCATGTCCCGCCTCTCCGGGAAGGGCCGAGCGGCGAACGTGCTGGTCGAGGTCAAAGTTGGGATCGAGCTCCCACCGCGGACTCTCCTCAAAGTCACGGACGCGCTGCCGAAACCGCGTAAAGCCGAGGAGGCGCTCCTCAAGGACCTCCTTCAGGGTACCGACGTCCATCGTGTCCTCCAGCACCAGGACCGCCGTAATCGTCATCAGATTCGTGGGGTCGTCCATGCGCAGCCAGGCGGCGTCGACGCCGGACAGGGGTTCGTGGGTCTTCATCGGAACGAAGGGACGGTGGAAAAGCGGAAGAGACGGGGACGAAGAAGGTGGGTGCACGGGCGCACAGAGTCAAGAAGAGGCTGGACCGGCGAAAAGATCCCGGCTCAGTCCTCTCAGTCGTCTTTCCCATCTTCCAGACTTTCCAGACCGACGTTCCTTTTCCCGACTCAGTACATCGCCTCCGAGCGCTTGTCGTGCCGGCGCATGTACTCGACCATCTTCGGGGCGTAGCTGGGGAGCGAAGGGCACGCGATGCCGGTCCCGTCGAGTGCCTCCTGCGCGTGGCTGTTGTCGTAGCGGGAGGGGTGGTCAAAGTAGTCGATGAGCTCCGGGGAA
>CAZTDC010000351.1:0-3936 GCA_964612165.1 uncultured Salinivenus sp. | reverse complement strand
TCTTGATGAGCTGGGCTGCGATCGCCCCATCCACTACCGCGAGGAGGACGTTGGGCAGGTGCTGGCTGAGGAGTATCCCGACGGCGTCGATCTGATCTACGAGAGCGTGGGCGGAGACCTCTTTGACGTCTGTGTAAATGCGCTTGCTCGACGCGGGCGATTGCTTTCGATCGGGTACGTGAGCGAATATAAAGACGGACCCGAGAAAATCACTCGCGAGCGCATTTACACCACTCTCATCGACAAATCTGCCTCTCTGCGAGGATTCTTCCTGCCCCACTTTGCAGAGCACTTTCGCTCGCACATGAATAAGCTCCTGCGTCAGCACCGAAGTGGGAGCCTTGACATCTACGTTGATGACACGAACTTCGAGGGCATCGAAGAGGTGCCCGACGCTGTGGAGTACTTGCAGAGCGGCAAGAGCATGGGAAAGGTGGTTGTTCGGTTCCCGGAGTGAGGGACGATTGACGGTCACACACTGATCGGATCTTCGATATGGAAAAAGAGAGGGGGGCCTCGGACCGATCGCTCAACTGGACTGCCGTCGCGGCCCTGTACACAGGACTCGTCATCGGATTCGCCGCCACGATTTATTGGGGGGACTATCGGAATGCGGCCTGGCTGGGTCTGATTGGAACCGGTGGAGCGCTAACCGCCTATGGACGGGTGCTTGAGGAGCGCGGACAGGAGGTGCAGGCGCAGCGGTGGCAGTGGGCGGGCGGCGTCGCCTACGGCGTGTTCTTCGTCTGGGCCGGCACTGTGCTCATTCGGGTTTGGATGGGATCGTGACGGGCTCTGTGATGGGCGTTGTCGGGGATGTGATGATTATACAACACGAAAACAATCATCATTTATGCGCCGTTCGTTTCCCCAGTTGAACGACGAGTTCTCACGGACAATTTACCATCAAATCAGCGACCGACTTATGGCTTTCGAGCTTCCCGATCTGCCCTACGACTACGACGCCCTGGAGCCGCACATTGACGAGCGCACAATGCGGATCCACCACGACAAGCACCATGCCGGCTACACGCGCAAATTGAATAATGCCCTGGAGGGGTACGAGGACCTGCAGGACCACACCATTGAAGAGCTTCTGACGGGGGTCGATTCGTTGCCGGTCGATGTTCGTACGGGGGTCCGTCAGAATGGAGGGGGCTTCTACAACCACCGTCTCTTCTGGAACGTGATGTCGCCGGACGGAGGGGGGGCGCCGAGTGGCGACATCGGAGACGCCATCGACGACCAGTTTGGCTCCTTCGACGCGTTTCAGAGCGAGTTTGAGGACGCTGCCACCGGACGATTCGGCAGTGGATGGGCTTGGCTCGTGGCGCATCCCAGCGGAGAGCTCTCTATTACCGACACCCCGAACCAGGACAACCCGCTGATGGAGGGGAACACGCCCATTCTTGGCATCGATGTATGGGAGCACGCCTACTATCTCAATTACCAGAACGAGCGCGGCACCTACGTCGATGCCTGGTGGAACGTCGTGGACTGGGATGCGGTGAATGACAACTACAACGATATCCGCGCGTAGATGCTTCACCCGTAGCGCTCATTTTGGGAACTCCAGTTTGACGAGGGGGTGACCGGCTATCGGTCACCCCCTTTTCGTTTGAAGAGGAAGGGGATAGGAGAACTCGTATTTCACGCTCGATTGCGAAAGACGGCTGGACTCTCTGTCCATCCCTCATTAGTATATTCTGCGTACTAATCCCCCACTGTATTTGGTAGCGAGCGGTTTTATGGCGGTCGTTGAGGGTCCTCTGCTGTGGGCCATCTACTTCACCCTGGCGGTTCTGAGTGTGTCGATCCTTGGGGCTCTTTTCCGCGTGCTCTGGGGGCCGAGTTTGGCGGACCGCGTCGTGGCCCTAGATCTCGTGGCGTATCTAGCCATGGGGTTCCTGGCCACCTATTCGGTACTCGCCGAAGAAGACACCTTTATTGACGCGGCCCTCGTCTTGGGGCTGCTGGCCTTTTTGGGAACGGTGGCCGTCGCTCGCTACATTGAGCGCGTTCGTTCTGGAGAAGCCCTCGTTGATTCATGACTCCGATTCTTGCTGGTCTGTTGATGGTGGGGGGCACCGTCTTTATGCTCGTCGCCTCGGTTGGGCTCCTGCGTTTGCCCGATCTGTACACTCGAATGCACGCGGTGACGAAGGCGGGGACTCTCGGCATTGGCCTCGTATTGGTCTCGACCGCCGTGGCCTTTGGCGACGTGAGTGTCGCAGCCCGTTGTCTCGTCGCGCTGCTGTTTGTGCTGCTCACTGCGCCCGTTTCCGCGCACATGATTGGGCGGGCCGGGTACCTCGGTGGGGTTGAGTTATGGGAGGATAGTGCGTTCGACCACTGGGGCGCCGACTACAAAATGCTTCGTCGGGAGGGGGAGGAACCGGAATCGGCCTCAAACGACAGCGAACACTCGGTCGCGTAGCATCCTTCCCGTCTCGATGTTCGACCCTCTCCTGTAGGCGAACTGATTGTTCATGCTTTTTGCCGTTCTCAGCATCTTCGTCGGGGCCGCACTGGCGCCGTTCCTCGTCCGGTGGACGGGGCGTGCGGCGGGGTGGATTCTGAGTCTATTGCCGCTGGGGGTGTTCGTCTTTTTTGTGCGACAACTGCCCCAGGTGGCTCACGGAGAGACCATTCACGAGTCCTACCGGTGGCTGCCGTCGTTCAAAACCTCGTTGTCCTTCTACCTGGACGGATTGAGTCTCCTCTTTGCCCTCCTCATTACGGGCATTGGCACGTTGATCGTGATCTACGCCGGGGGGTATCTCGCTCATCACGAGCACCTCGGTCGGTTTTACGTCCAGCTACTGTCGTTTATGGGCGCGATGCTCGGGCTCGTGGTGGCGGACAACATCTACGTCTTCTTTATCTTCTTTGAGCTGACAAGCCTCACGTCGTACCTCCTCATCGGCTTTTACCATAAAGACGAGGACTCCCGCGTAGCGGCCCGGAAGGCGCTCGTGGTGACGGGCGGAGGCGGATTGGCGCTGCTCGCGGGTCTGCTGCTCTTGATGCAGGTGACGGGCACGCTCGAGTTCAGTGAGATGCTGGATATGGGGGCCATGGTGACGGGGCATTCGTACTACCTCCCGATCTTCGTTCTCGTCTGTGCCGGGGCTTTTACCAAATCGGCGCAGTTTCCCTTTCACTTCTGGCTGCCGGCAGCAATGGCCGGCCCTACGCCGGTGAGTGCGTACCTTCACTCGGCCACGATGGTGAAGGCGGGCGTTTTTCTCTTGGCGCGCCTGAGTCCGGTGCTGGGCGGGACGGCGGTGTGGGCGGGGACCCTCGGAGTTGTCGGGGCCTTCACGATGGTGATGAGCGCGTGGCTGGCGCTCCGGTACACCGATCTGAAGCAGATTCTGGCCTATACGACGGTGATGGTGCTGGGACTACTGACGATGCTGCTGGGGGTGGGCACGGAGGAGGCGATTGTCGCGATGGTGACGTTTACGGTCGTCCACGCACTCTATAAAGGCGGCCTCTTCATGGTGGCGGGGAGCATCGATCACGAGACTGGTACGCGCAACGTACGCGAGTTGGGTGGGCTCCGCGACGCGATGCCGTTTACGATGGCTGGGGCGTTGCTCACGGGGCTCTCCATGGCGGGTATCCCGCCGCTGTTTGGCTTCATCGGGAAAGAGGCGACCTACGAAGCGGCCCTGCACGCGGAGTCCTGGGGAATGACCCTGCTGGGCGTGAGCGTGCTGTCGAATGTGGCGCTCGTCGGCGCCGGCCTTGTGGTGGGGCTAAAACCGTTCATTGGGGAGCGGACGGGGGCCTTTACCCGCGAGCCGCATGAGGCGCCGGTGAGCATGTGGCTAGGCCCTGCCATTCTCGGGGTGCTGGGCGTTGCCTTTGGCGTTTATCCGGCCCTCGTCGACCACAATCTTTTGCAGGCGGCACAGGCTGGGATTATGC
>CAZTDC010000350.1:0-3945 GCA_964612165.1 uncultured Salinivenus sp. | reverse complement strand
CCTATATGTAATGGAAGTTTGAAAGACTGTCAATCAAGGACACTGAGACGGACGTGGAGCAGCTCGGACGCTTCACTGCCAACCGGTCAGTGCACACCCATTTGCATACATCAAAATTAATATGTTTTAATGTAATATTAGCTATTATCTCGTTTCTGGGACCTCAAAGTCATACCTTCTGCTATCCCAGGCACGATCTCGAAGGCCTCTATTCCTTCAACTCAAATTCATACAATAATTTGCCTCTCTCCCCAGTTGGACGGCGGAGAATGAATAGCAGACACTGGACCCGGAGAATTTGTGACAATCTCCGCATTTCCTGTTTCTCTCCCGGGTAGACCGGATCCACAAGCAACACGACGATTCTCGTCTCATTTCAGGATGTCGTTCTTGCTTCTACACAATGTTCTCCAATGCCCTCTCCGTCCTCCCTGTCCTCCGACGCGCGAACGGTGCTTCGCGCTGAGTTCGACGCGCTGGAACCCAATGCTCCACTGGCCCCCCACACGACGTTCAAGATCGGAGGGACGGCCGACTGGTACCTTCCCGTGCACTCTGCGGATAAACTTGCCACCGCGGTGCAGCTGGCCCGCGAGCAGGAGATTCCCTTCTTTCTTCTGGGCAGCGGGGCCAACGTCATCGTCGGGGATCAGGGCGTGCGCGGGCTCGTCATCCACAACCTGGCCCACCACACGGCGCACGACCGCGACACGGGACGGCTCTGGGCGGAAAGCGGAGCCATCATGTACCCGGATCTCATCGAGGAAGCGGTCTCGGCCGGCCTCTCCGGCCTCGAACACTACGTGGGCATTCCCTCCACCGTGGGCGGTGCGCTCTGGCAAAACCTGCACTTCCTCTCTCCTCCCCCCGAGCGGGAGCGGACCATTTTTCTGGAAGAGGTGGTCCATTCCGCCGAGATCCTGACCGAAGAGGGTGACCGAAAAACCGTCGGCGTCGACTATTTCGATTTCGGCTACGACTATTCCATCCTTCACGACCGCGACGACGTGGTGCTCGCCGCGACCTTCCAGCTGGAGCGGGGCAGCGTTGAGCGAATGCGCGAAATTATGGACGCGAACCTGCAGTGGCGCGCCGAGCGGCACCCGCCCCTGGACACCGAGCCGAGCGTGGGGTCCATCTTCAAGAAGATTGAGGGCATCGGCGCCGGCCGCCTCATCGACGAGTGTGGGTTGAAGGGCACCAAGATTGGCGGCGCCATGATCACACACCGACACGCCAACATCTTCGTGAATGCCGACGAAGCGACGGCGGCGGACGTCTGTGCCCTCATCGAGCACGCCCGCGACACGGTGGAGCGCGAGACGGGCTACCGGCTGGAGACCGAGATTGACTTTGTCGGGGAGTTTGCCCCGCCCACCGACGCGGAGCCGACCGTGGCCCCGAAGGATCCGGAGCTCGTCTCGGCGGAGGAGCGGGCCCGGCGGGCTTGAGAGACCGTCTTGATTTCAAACGATGGTGCGTCTGGCAGTACGTGACGACTGCACATCGTTAGACGTCTGTCCACTGGGGCACTTTCTGTCCAGCTTGAAGAATCCGGTGTTGGTGTACAGACGGTCCAAGCTCAAGACGCTCAAAAATCAACATACCAGTCTCTAAGAACGGCTTCCTAGGACTCCGCTTCCGGCGGCACAAGTGTCAAGTTCAGGGATCGCTCGACTGTCCGATTGCTCGTCTCGTCCTGCACTCGTACCGTGACCGAGGCCGGGCGAGGCTCGGAGAGGCCCTGGTCGACGTCCAGCACGACATACTCCTCCGTCCGGGCCGCCTCTCCCCTATACGTCGTGGTGGCACTCGTCAACTGCTCGTCGCCGTCCCCGAAAAGCCCCCAGAGAATCCCCCCGTCGCCGTGGATCGTCAACTCGTAACTCACCGTGTACTGGGTCCGCTCCTCGGAGCCCCGCTGGAGCCCGTAAAGCTCAAAGTAGAGCACCAGGGGCGTCGTGCTTTCCACCCGATCGAAGGGGTAGGGACGGGCCTGCTCGACCGAAAACCCGTCGCGGACTCGGACGGAGCCGGGAACGGCCCGCAACTGGATGTCACTCATCTCGAGGCGGGACGGGTCTGCCTCAAGGGGGCGGAGTGAATCAATTCGGACCACTCGACCGCCCTGCTTCTCTCCGGGTTGTAATGCGCCCGGGTTCCCCTCGCCCTCGTGTCGCGTCCACTGTAGGGCGATGTGATACGGATCGGACGCTCCGTCAATCGTCGTCCGCTGCGGCGAAAGAACGCGCTTCTCTCCAGCCGCAACGGAGTACTGTTCGGTCGTCTCCTCGCGCCGCTGAAAGTCGGAATCGTACCGGATGGCCGAGAGGTTCAGGAGATAGTAGTCAGGGACCTCGTCCGGTTCAGACGAGGCGGCCACCGGCCCGCCCCAATAAATTTCTGTTCGGGGCTCTCCCGTTTCTGAGAGAAAGCGGGCAAATCGAACCGAGAGGGGAAGCTCTTCGGTGCTCTCCCCCATTTCGGTGTGGGCCCGGGGCATCTCCTGTTCTCGCTTGCGGACAAAGGTTCGTTCCTGGCGTTCACTCTCGCGCAGGACGTCATTGGCCGCGGTGGTGGGAGGATCGATGCTGGATTGCGGAACCTGATTGTTTCCCCCGACGGACCGGATCTGCTCTATTCCCTCCTTGGAGTCAAGATACGACGAGACCTTCGAGTAGACGTTGCCGCGATCGTGGTAGTGCATCGACAGGTGTTTGTACACGTAGCGCATGGCCGACAGCGACGCGGCGGCCCGTTTCAGATTTCGTCCCGACGAAGAAAAGTGACTCGTAAGCTCTCGGGGCAGCAGATCGGGAGCCTCAGCGAGACGGAATTGCCCGTCCTCTCGCACAAACAGATAGGCCCCTTCCTCCCCAAGCGACGGATATCTCCAGATCACGTTGTCCGGAAAATCGGTCCGGCCCACGTTCACGCCCAGCTGCTGTAGCTCCCGAATAAATTTCAGATCATCGAAGGGAATGGTGTGGGTGCGTTCTGGGGCGCCGAGTCGCACGTAGAGGTCGCCCCGGTCGTCCCACTGCTGGGTCGAATCATCGGGGGTGAAGTGGGATCGCGCGTACGCGACCCGGCGCAGGTGCTCCTGTATCCGCTCGTTTGTGGGCGTCGCCAAAACCGGATCCTGACTGCTCCACCACGATGCAAGCCAGCGCCCCGCGTCCGCTTGTAAGACAATGTCGCCCGCGTCGAGCGTGTCGGAGCGCACTCGTAGACGTCGTTTCTCCGCGGCGGTAAGCAGGGGAAAGGCCTGCGTCACGTGCCGTCGCCAAATTTCCCGGACCCGTCCTCCTCGATCCACGTCTGTTTGCCGAAGCAAGGCGAGATAAAGATCGGCGACTCGCTCGGCGCGCTCGGGTTCTTCTCCTTCCTGCAGCCCGAGGTACGCATCGAACAGCCGAGCGTCAAATTGTCCGGCCTCGCGCAGGGCCGCCACGCCCTCCGACCACGACTCAGCTCTGGCTTCAAGGTTGCCTGTCGCCTCGTGCGTCTTGCCCAACCAGAAGGCGGCGGCCCCGAGCGAGTCGTGCACGTAGGCCGGCGTCTTGGAAACGACCTCGGCGAGCAGCGTTTGGGCTCGCTCGTACTGTCCGTTCCGGTATGCCTCCATCCCTCGCTCAAACCGATCCGTCGCAGGGACACCGGCCCCAGTGGCCGCGGACAGCGCCATGAACAGAACGACCAACGCCACCGAAGAAAGGAGCGAACGGGCGTGCATGGTCGAACTCCATCTGTGTGTGCATTAGCGAAGACGACACCGGGCCCATCCCCGAAGCGTCCCCTCCGAACACCGCCCCCGAGCCGAGCGTCCTCGGCCCCTCACTGCGCCTGGATTGGGCACGTTACGTTCAACACACGGCATCGTCGGGTTGATTCCAAAAAAAAGACCCCAATTGGCAGCGCGGAACTGCCAATTGGGGCGGACTC
>CAZTDC010000349.1:0-3947 GCA_964612165.1 uncultured Salinivenus sp. | reverse complement strand
CAACGTTCCAACGCGCAAAGCCCTACAGAACCAGCCCTCCGTCCACAGCGAGCACGGCCCCGGTAATGAAATCCGCCTCGTCACTCGCCAGGAAGCAGTAGGCGTCCGCAATGTCCTCCGGCTTCCCGAGCCGCCCCAGCGGCGTCTGGTCCGTCAGGCCGTCGATGACGTCATCCGGCACTGTCTCCATCATGGCCGTGTCCACGAACCCCGGCGCCACGGCGTTCACCGTCACCCCGTCGCGCCCCAGCTCGCGGGCCCACGTCTTCGTCATGCCGATGACGCCGGACTTGGTGGCGACGTAGTTGGTCTGCCCGAAGTTGCCGTAGCGCCCGACGATGGAGGCAGCATTGAGGATGCGCCCCGCGTCGCTCTCCGTGAGAAATGGCTGGGCCGCCTTCGTGCAGTTAAACACCCCCTTGAGATTGACGTCCACCACCGCGTCAAAATCCGCCTCACTCATCTTCTTGAGCGTCGCGTCGCGCGTGATGCCGGCGTTGTTGACCAGCACGTCGATGCCGCCGAACTGCTCGACGGTCGCTTCGGCTAAGGCCTGTGCCTCATCGAGGTCCGTCACGTCCGTCTCGGTGAAGGCCGCTGTTCCCCCGTCCTCTTCGATAGCCCCCACGGCCTCGCGCCCGGCTTCCGCCTCCACGTCGGCCAGCATGACGGCGGCGCCCTCCCGGGCAAAGCGCCGGGCCGTGGCCCGCCCAATCCCGTGGGCCCCGCCCGTGATGATGGCCACACGGCCGTCGAGGCGTCCACTCGGTGTGTCCATACTGTCAATGAAATCCTGTTATGGCCAACGATCGACTTTGCTTAGGAGCGTCGCGTCGTTAGAAGTCCGCTCTCAGCCGGGTGGTAATCATGCGCCCGACGGACGGGGATCCGGCAAACTCGCGTTGCTCCACGTCGAAGAGGTTCCGCGCCCCCACACTCAAGGACAACTCAGGCAGGATGCGGTAGCCCACGTTGAGATTGACGGTCGTAAAGCCGCCGAGGGGTCCGTAGTTGTGATTAAACGTGGCTTGCCCTCCTTCAGGAAGCTGGATCACGGCCCGTTGCCCCTCCTGCTCGTCGGAGGCAAAGTGAACTCCGGAAATGAAGTCGTACTCCGCCACGTATCGAACCGTCACGTTCCCGAAAATGCCCTGATCCAGCAGATTTTTGGCCGTTCCGGTAATGGATCCCTTGTGGCGCGGGGAGTTGAGGCTAATCTCATCTGGAGTGACGGCTCCGTCATCGTTCAGATCGAACGTCTCCTCGTCGAAGCTGGCATCAAAGAACGAGTACGTGCCCTTCAGACTAAGACGGTCACTGATCTCATAATTGACTGTCGCGTCGACCCCGTAGGGATTAACCTCCCCGAAATTCTGATAGGTCAGGACCAATTCGGGATCCTGCTCCACGTCTCCTCGCTGGGTCGCAACCCCGATCGGCTGTAAGGGGGCCACGAAGTCTTCCTGGAAGGAGCGATACCCATTCACGTCGAGGTATAGACTCTCCGTCAACGCCCCCTTATAGCCAATCTCCCACGTTTGAACCTTTTCCGGTTCGAGTGCCGGAATCTCGGTCCCATCCGCAAGGGTAAAGCCATCGGCGTTTCCGCGTACCACGATCGGAATCCCATTAGGCAGGCTCCCCGAGGGAATGAAAATCTCTTGCTGAAGGGGCGTCGGTGCGACGAAGGCCTCCCCATAAGTCACGCGAAAGTTTCCGATCCCAGACTGGTATACCAGCCCCGCCTTGGGACTAAACTGCTCTCCGTAGTTTTCCTGACTGTCGAACCGGCCGGCGGCGACGACCTTCAACGGACCGAACTCCCGTTCGACCTGGGCGGACACCCCGTACCGGGTAAAGCTCAGCGCGCTTTCGGTCGTGTCACTCAAAAACGTTCCGTTGCTCTGCGGCTGTGACAACTCGTAGCTCGCCCCGAGGACAAATTCGATCCCAGCAAACGAATTGTTATACTGGGCCTCCGCATTGTACGCAGCCGATTCGGAAATAAACCGTGCCTCCTCCTTCGCCTGGTCCTCACTCAGCCCGGCAGCTTCAAACAGGGCTGCATTGTTCAGTGAGTACGTATCCCCGGAGTTGCTCCAGGTCCCGTAGGCTTGAGCGAAGAAATTCGGCGACGAGAACCGAAGCTGGCCTGTCTGCACACGCCAGTCCTTGATTTGATTGTGCCCGATGTTGTTCGGGGTTACGTAGTTGTTCTGACTCACATTGTACGACGCCACGAGGTCAGCGTCCTCCATCGGGCTCCAGTAGAAGGCCGTCCCTCCTCGCAGGTGGTTAATGTCGTGATCCGGCTCTTCCGGAATGGCCACTCCAGCGTCGGTGTACGTCGTATCTACAAAGTTGTAATCCTGTCCTCCTGTGTATTCCCCAAAAACCTTGAAGCCCGCCTCCCCGTCGGCGAAGGCTTGCCCGTGCCACACCCGGCCCGAGTACATGCTTGCGTTGTCCACCCCAGCTCCCCCCTCCGCCACGGCGGTGGTCCCCTCGTGATCACGGGGATCCTTCGTAATGATGTTGACAACCAGATTGCTGGCATCCGGCCCATACAACGCCGAACTGGGACCCAGAATGACCTCCATCCGCTCAATGTCCTCTTTGATGATCGGATTCATGTTGGCAAACGGCAGCCCGTTTCCCGGAAGCGTCGATCGCCGCCCGTCGGTGAGAACAACGCCGCTCGTGTTGAAGGCGCTGTTGAATCCCCGGGCGTTTACGCCTACCCCCGTCACCCCAGTGCGTGTCGCCGTCACCCCCTTCAGTTGACTAAACGCCTCCTCGAAGGAGAATCCGGGTAATTGCTCCATTTCGGCGGACCCTATGGCCTCAACGGTAGCGGGAGACTCGGTTATCCGCTCCGCTTTCCGCGAGACCCCCGTCACGACCAACTCATCGACTGCAACCTCACTCGTCTGAAGGGCTACGTCCAGCTGCGTGGTCTCTCCGGCTCGTATCGTTACCGACTGGGTCTTGCTCTGATACCCGACGAATGAGACTCGGACTTCGTACGCCCCAGCCTCGAGGCCACCCATTCGGAAGGTGCCATTCGGCCCAGCGCTGGTTCCATACTCCGTACCGACCACTGCGACGTTGGCACCGGGTAGAGGCTCTTGCGTCTCGGCATCGGTGATGGTGCCGGCAAGCTGTCCAGTCTCCTGCCCGTAGCTGAGGGGCACCAGCAGAACGGTTCCGAGAACACCAATCCAGAAGGCATGGAGGAAGCGGGTCATGGCGCGTCTCTCGTGTCTGTGCGGAAGCGTGTGCGAAGCCGGGTTCGGGAGCGCACCTCTGCTCCGAGGAACTCATTGGCTGCCAATCGGGCGGAAATTACTCACACCCGGCCATTTTCCGATCGTCCTTATTTGTTGTGTTTGGAACTTTCCAAACGCAGAAAACAACGTAGAAAGCGCTTCCGAAAGTGTCAAGGAATGGTTAACCCCGTCAAGTGCGATGGGGCGCTGGACGATGTTCTGGGGCCCTCGAGGGTCGTTCGCCCCTGCTCGCCGAACGCTGCGAGGAGGCGTGTATGAACGGGCGGCCGAAGTCGCTGAGTGGAGCCTTACCGATGACCGACTTCGTTCAATTTCACCCAGAACCGTCCGAGGCGACTTCGGGAACGCATTCTGCTTCTCCGGTCATCCGTTGAGTGCGGAGGCCTCTTCCGAGGGAGATGTCGGATCCGCCGACCCTGCCTCATCGTCGAGGTGCCGTCGTTTGACCTGCTTCCACTTCTCGGAAAAGTCTTGATAGAACTCCTCCATGTGCCGGTAGAAGAGTTGCATGTGCTTTAGATTCTCAACCGTCTGCTCTCGTCCGGCTTCCCCTTCTTCCTCGATCTGCTCCAAAAACCGTTCGGCGATCTCCCGGTTCTTACGAACCGTCTCCATGTTGAACTTAAAGTTGTTGTAGAAGAGGTCCGGATGGGCCGC
>CAZTDC010000348.1:0-3959 GCA_964612165.1 uncultured Salinivenus sp. | reverse complement strand
ACACGGGCCTCAACTCCGGCTACATGATTCCGCAGTACACCGCCGCCGCGCTCGTCTCTGAGAACAAGAGCCTAGCCCATCCGGCGTCGGTGGACTCGATTCCCACGAGCCTTGGGCAGGAGGATCACGTGAGCATGGGGAGCATTGGGGCTGTGCAACTGCTCGACATTCTCGACAACGTGGAGCACGTGCTCGCCATCGAGCTGCTGACGGCCGCGCAGGCCCTCGACTACCGGTTGCCCCTCCGCCCGGGACGAGGCGTCGAAGTGGCGCACGAGGCCGTGCGGGACGTGATTCCGCACCGCGAGGAGGACTACCTGTTCGATAACGACGTCGACGAGAGTCTCGACTTCATTCGCGGTTCGGCCCTCCTCCACCCGGTTGCCGAGGCGCTTCAACCGTTGTCGTAGCCGCCATTCTCGATGTCCCCCGAACACACGGCGGCGTGAGAAATTTCCTTCGAGTGGACACGCCGTATTTCTGTCTACAGTGATGGGCTGCCGCGTGCCCCATTCTCCCACATTCTTCCAAAAACCTGTCTTCCCCCCGATGTCCAGTGAGCCCTTGACGGACAAGCAAAAGCAGAAAGCCATTGAGACGATTCGCCAAAATGCCCCGGACATGAGCTGTCCGACCTGTGGAGAAGTCCGCTGGGCCCTTCAGGAACGGCTCCACATAATGCCGGCCATCGACACGACGGGCAACGTCGACCCCAGCATGGGCTTCCCGGCTGTCATCCTCACCTGCAAAGAGTGCTATCAGGTCCAGATCTTCAACGCGCTGAAGATGGGCATCGCAGAACAGCCGTAGCCGGGGCTCTTGTAAACCCGACTCGTCCCTTCACGGAGACCGAACGGCCGTCGTGCGGGTTCGGCCCAGCAGGTGCCGGAAGGCCCCATCCAGCTCCTCGTGCCCGAAGCGGTATCCGCTGTCGACGAGTCGCTCCGGCACAACGCGGACGCTTTTCAGTGCCATCTCGTCGGCCATCTCGCCGCCCACGGCCCGGAGCAGGGACGGCGGAAGATTGAGCCGGGCGGGTCGCTCCACGACCTCGGCCAGCGTCCCGGCGTAGTGGTCCATCGGGGCCGGGCGCGGGGCCGTGAGGTTGACCGGTCCCGCAAGCGCGTCCGTCCACAGCATATGGTAGAGTCCCCCGAGCACATCGTCGATCCCAATCCAGGGCACGTACTGATCGGGCGCCCCGATGCGTCCGCCCAGTCCCAGCCAAAAGATCGGAAACTGAAGCTGTAGGGCGCCACCGGCCGGGGTCAGCACGACCCCGATGCGGGCCTGTACGGTGCGGATGCCCGCCGCCGAGGCCGGCTCGGTCGCCGCCTCCCACGCCCGGCACACCGTCGTCAGGAAGCCTCCGTGGCGCGGCGGGCTTTTCTCCGTGACGACGTCGGTGCCGTGATCACCGTAGTATCCCACCGCCGACGCCGACACAAACACGTCCGGCGGGTCGTCGAGGCCCGCGAGCGCCTCGGCCAACAGGCGCGTGCCGCGGTCTCGGCTCTCGTAGATGCGGCGCTTCTTGTCCTCGGTCCACAGGCCGAACACGTTCTCCCCGGCCAGGTGAATCACAGCGTCGATGCCCTCCAGCTTCCCAGCCTCAACGGTTCCGGCCTGCGGGTCCCACAGAATCTCGTCGTCGGCCGTCGGCCGGGAGCGGACGAGACGCTTGACCGTGTGGCCGCCCGTCTGCAAGAACGGAACCAGCTGTGAGCCGATGAGTCCGGAGGCTCCACTCACCGCCACCCTGAGCGGTTCCCCATCGGAGTTGTAGCGCTCGTGCAATGCCAGGTCGCGGCGTGTGACGCGGTGGCGGTACGCAAACTGCCGCTCCAGCTCCGGCTCCAGCCACGACTGCAGCCAGCTGCCCAGACCTCCCCCCGGCAGTTCGTACTCGATGCGGTCCACCAGCCGACAGCCCTCGTCCGTCGGCTCGAATCGATGCGTGTGGTCCCAATGCGCGAACGGCCCCTGCACCTGCCGGTCACAGAACTGCCGACCCTCGATCACGTCGTGATGCTCGGCCACCCAGCGCAGGGCCAGCGGGCCCGGGCCCATCCGCAGCACCGCCCGGTCGCCCTCCCGAATGCCCTCGAACTGCTCCAGCCGCACCGGCGCCCACGGCGGCGTCAAGCGCTCAAAGGCGCCGGGCCGGGCGTGCCAGGCGAAAACCGTTGAGGCTGGTCTGCCGAGGGTAGAAGTGAACTCAAGCGCAGGCATCGGTCTTGTCTGGGAAGTATGGGTAGAATGGAAAGTGGACCGTCCCGGCGAACCACGCGGATTGTAGAGAGTTTTCCCTTTGATTCAGGGAATCAGCTCTTTTTGACACGTCCCTGCTCCATCATGAGCAATCAAGTCAGTGACTTCGACGAGCTGTACGTCTACAAGACCGCCTTCAAGCACGCAACCGAGATCTTCGAGCTCTCGAAAGAGTGGCCGCCGGTCGAAGAAAAAGCCCTCACGGATCAGATTCGACGGTCGTCCCGGTCCGTTTGCGCAAATATTGCGGAGGCGTGGGGAAAACGTCGCTATGAGGCCCATTTCGTCAACAAACTGAGCACCGCCGAGGGAGAAGCCGCAGAAACCATAACCTGGCTCGACTTCGCTCGATCCTGCGAGTATCTGCCTGTTGACGACCACGAGCGACTGCGCAAAAACTATATTCAGGTCCGAGCTGGCCTCGTCAAGATGATGGCCAATCCCGAATCATGGTGCGGGCCTTCGGCTCTCCGAGAACCCGGCGTGGAATACGACGCAACCGGTGAGCCGTAACGACTGCCGTTTCTTTTCATACTTCCAAGACGTTCCGGACTCCCTATGCTGCTCCGCTCTCTTCCATCGCCCGAAGTTCAGCGGCCCGGTCGGCAATCGCGTCGAGCGTGTCGTCGTCTTTCCGCCGCAGATTGGCCAGCTGGAAGTTCATGCGGTGGTTGTCGGACAGGCGCTCCTCGTGGCGGTCCAGAAAGTCCCAGTAGAGGGTCGTGAAGGGGCAGGCGTCCTCCCCGGTCGCCGTGCCCGGATCGTAGCGGCAGTGATCGCAGTAGTTGCTCATCCGATCGATGTAGTTTCCGGACGCGGTGTACGGCTTCGTGCCCACCACGCCCCCATCAGCATAGAGCGCCATCCCGATCATATTGGGGGATGACACCCACTCCCAGGCGTCCACGTACATCGCCTCGTGCCAGGCGTTCATTTGCTGGGGATCGACGCCGTAGAGAAGCCCGAAGAGGCCAATCACCATGAGCCGGGGGATGTGGTGCGTGTAGCCGTGCTCCACGACCTGCCCCACACACTCGCTCATGCACGTCATGTCCGTGTCCCCGGTCCAGTAGAAGTCCGGAAGGTCGGCCGTCGCGTCCAGGGCATTCGCCTCGACGTAGTCGGGCGCGTGCTGCCAATACACCCCGCGGACGAACTCCCGCCACCCGAGCACCTGTCGCACGAAGCCCTCGACGGCGTTGAGCGGGGCATGGCCCTCGCGGTAGGCCTGCTCTGCGCGCTGGACCACCGTCAGGGGATCGAGGAGCTTCAGGTTGAGGGCCGCCGACAGGCGGGAATGATAGAGAAAGGGCCGTCCGGTCCACATCGCGTCCTGATAGGTCCCGAAGGTCGGCAGCCGGTGCTCGATGAAGTCGTCGAGGGCCGCCTCGGCCTGTACGGGCGTCACCGGCCACCGAAAATCATCGAGCGAGCCGGGCGCATCGTCCCACTGCGTGCGGATGAGTTCAAGGACACGCTCGGTCGTCGCGTCGCGCTCAAAGGACGGCCCATCCGGCACCAGACCAGGGCCGTCGGCCCCGAACGACTCCTGGTTCTCGTCGTCGAAGTTCCACTCGCCCCCGACCGGCTCCCCGTCGTCGGTGAGGAGCACGTCGTACGCCCGGCGCTGCTCCCGGTAGAAGTACTCGAGCGTCAGGGACGTCCGCCCCTCCGCCCAGTCCGCAAAC
>CAZTDC010000347.1:0-3961 GCA_964612165.1 uncultured Salinivenus sp. | reverse complement strand
CCCGTCGACGCCGTCATCCTGGACCTCGACTGGTTCGAATACATGGGCGATCTCCGGTGGAACCGCGATGCCTTTCCCGAGCCCTTCGAGATGATGCGCGACCTGCGCGACCGGGGCGTGAAGACCATCAACATCACCGAGACCTACATCACGCGTCCGTCGCGCCTCTTCGAGCCGGCCCTCGACAGCAACTTCGTCGGCCGAAAGCCCGACGGCTCGCCCTACGTGATGCCCGGCTGGTGGTCGTGCGACAGCTGCGACGTGGCACTGCTGGACGTGACGGACCCGCAGGCACAGGACTGGTGGTGGAAGCAGCATCCGCCCTACATGGGGGAGGAGATGGCCGGCTTCTGGACGGATCTGGGGGAGCCAGAGCGCCACCCGACGGACATGCGGCACCACCTCGGCCCCCGGGACAAGATCCACAACGTCTACAACTTCCTCTGGGCGCAAACCCTCTTCCAAAACTGGCGCGACTGGCGGCCCAACCAGCGCATCTACAACCTCACCCGGTCGGGGTTCGCGGGGATGCAGCGCTACAATCCCACCCTCTGGAGCGGGGATGTGAGCCGGACGTTCAAGGCCTTCCGGCTCCAGGTGCCGTTTCTGTTGAACGTGGGCCTCGCGGGCTTCGGGTTCTACGGGTCGGACCTCGGGGGCTTTACGGGCGGGCCCACCACGCCGGAGCTCTACGCCCGCTGGATGCAGCACGGCGCCCTCTCGCCCACCATGCGCCCGCACGGGGTCGAGCAGCCGACCGAGCCCTGGCACTTCGGCGACGAGGTGGAGGCCATCGTGCGGGAGATGGTGCGCCTGCGCTACCGCCTGATGCCCTACCTCTACACGCTCGCCTGGGAAAATCACCGTACGGGCATGCCCCTTGTGCGCCCGCTCTTTTTCGCTGATCCGTCCGACGAGCGGCTCCACGACGTACACCAGTCCTATCTGTTTGGAGAGGATCTCCTCGTCGCCCCCGTGCTGCGGGATAGTGCTCGCACCCGCACCGTGACGCTCCCCGAGGGATCGTGGATCCACTTCTGGACCGACGAGCGGATGGAGGGCGGACAAACCGTCACGGTGGATGCCCCGCTCGATCAGATCCCGATCTTCGTGAAGGGCGGGGCGATCGTGCCGATGCGACCGGTGGCGCCGCACGTCGAGGCCCAGCCGAGGGATACGTTGGACCTAGCGGTCTATCCCGACTCAGGGCATCGGGGCTCGTTCACCCTATACGAGGACGACGGCCAGACGCTCGACTATCAGGAGGGGGCGTATGCCCAGACCCAGGTCACCCAGCAGCTTCGGTCGCGGTCGGACGGCACGGCGGACCTGTCTGTGACCGTGGGTGATGCCGTGGGCACGTACGCGGAGCAGCCCGAGGCCCGAACGGTGCGTGTGCGGGTGCATCGGGTGCGCCGGACGCCGGATCGCGTGGCGTTGGGGGGACAGCCCCTTTCCCAGAGCGCACGGGCTGACCGGGACGGCTGGCGCTATGATGCCGAAGAAGACGTGTTGACCATTCGGTTCCGGGGAGCGATTCACGAGTCGCACCGGGTTGTCATCGAAAACCTCGGCGCGCTGGGCTACTTCTGAGCAGGTTCTCATGGCTCTCGCCGGTTCTTCATTTCGGGTGGGCCGGAACGACGAAACCATCGTCCGTTCGCGGCGTGTACCCGCGTCGACACGTGTTCTCTTCCGACTGAGTGATCGAACCCTCGGTAGCGCCATGAAACAGGACCTGCACCCCGAATACGACGAAGTCACCATCAAGCTGGCGGACGGCACCGAGTTCGTCACGCGTTCGACGATGGACAAAGACACCCATGAGTCGGAGGTCGACTCGACGAATCATCCCTTCTACACTGGCCGGCGCCAGTTCGTCGACACGGCGGGCCGCGTCGAGAAATTCAACCGCCGGTACGGCCTCGATGACGAGGACGAAGAGGAGGAGGCGGAGGAGGAAGGCGAAGAGTAACCGCCGACTTATTTCGAGGAATTGGACGGGTCACCTGTGCCGAGCAGGTGGCCTTTTCTTTTTTGGCGTTGGAACGTTGAACGTTCTCGCGGTGCACGTTTTCTGGCCGAACGAAGTGCGCAGGAGATCGAACACGTTCCAGCGTTCAATCTGCCAACGTTTCAACGAGTATGTCTGATTTCAATCCCGTGTCTCTCATCGCCGCTAAGCGGGACGGCGAAGCGCTTTCGGACGCCGACCTGACGGCCTTTGTCGACGCCTACACGGAAGGCGCGGTGCCCGATTATCAGATGAGCGCGTTTCTGATGGCGGCCTACCTCAACGGTCTCACGGACACGGAGGCGGCGGCCCTCACCGACGCGATGCTGCACTCGGGCAGGCACATCGACCTGTCGGCCGTGCCGGGCACCAAGGTCGGCAAGCACTCGACGGGCGGCGTGGGCGACAAGGTCTCGCTCATTCTCGTGCCTGTCGTCGCCAGCTGCGGGGTATCCGTGGCGAAGCTGAGCGGGCGGGGACTCGGGCACACCGGCGGTACCCTCGACAAGCTGGAGTCGATTCCTGGCTTTCGCACCGACCTGTCCGTCGACGCGTATCGTCGGCAGGTGGCAGACAACGGATGCGTGATCGCCGGACAGACCGGCGACATCGCCCCGGCCGACAAGAAGCTCTACGCCCTGCGCGACGTGACGGCCACAGTGGAGTCGATTCCGCTCATCGCCGCCTCCATCATGAGCAAGAAGCTGGCGGAGGGCAACGACGCGCTCGTCCTCGACGTGAAGTGCGGGCGGGGGGCCTTCATGAAGACGGAGGCCGACGCCCGCGCCCTTGCCGAGACGATGATCGCCATTGGGGCCGAGCACGACACCCCTGCCACGGCCGTGATGACGAACATGGACGTGCCCCTTGGCCGCGCCGTGGGAAACTGGCCCGAGGTGGCCGAGAGCATCGCCTGCCTCCAGGGCAAGCACGATGACACGCCGCTCATGCGGATCGTGCGGGCACTTGCCGGCGAGATGATCGCGCTCGGTGGCGAGGCAGAAAGCGCCGAGGAGGGGCGGGAGCAGGCCCGAGAAGCCATTGCCAGCGGGGCAGCCCTGGATCGCTTTCGCCAGTTCGTGGAGGCACAGGGGGGTGCTCCGAGTGTAGTAGATAACCCGCCGTCTCGCTCCGACAGCGATCCGGTGGCGGCGGTGCGCGTGCCCGACGACACCGACGGCTACGTGGCCGATCTCGACGCCCTCGCCATCGGATACGCCGCCGTCGACCTCGGCGCGGGCCGACGGACGAAGGAGGACGACGTGGACCCGGTGGCGGGCCTTTCCGATCTCAAGAAGCCTGGGGATCCGGTGGCGCCCGGCGATGTGCTCGCCCGTCTGCACACGAGCCGGTCTCCCGATCTTGAGGCGATTCGGCAGGCCGTGCGCGACGCCTACACCGTTTCCGATGCGCCGCCCGATCTGGATCCGCCGGTGAAGGCCCGCTACACCGCCGACGGCTGGTCGGATGTGTAGCAGGAAGAAGCCTGGTTGGAAAATGCCCGACGGCGGCTGTAACAATTCTCGCGACAGAGGGGTATATTAAACCAACGTTCACGAGCTTCTTCGCAACGAGCCGTCGTCATGTCTATCTGGTCACGATTCAAGCGCGCCGTCAAGTCCCTCTTTGGAGGAGCGGTCTCGGCGATGGAAGACCCGCGCATGATTCTGGAGGAAAACATTCGGGAGCTCAACGATCAGGTCCCGGAGATGAACGAAAACATCGCCACGGTGAAGGCGAACATGATCATGCTCCAGAAGGAGGCGAAAAAGTCGGAGGACCGCGTCGAGCAGCTGTCGAACCGCATCCGCACGGCCATCAAGTCGGATCGGGACGACATCGCCAAGAAGTACGCGAAGCGGCTGGAAGACGAAAAAGAAAACCTGGAGCGCACGCAGGAGCAGCTCAAGGGCGCCGAGCGGGCCTACGAGAAGGCGCTCAAGGTAA
>CAZTDC010000346.1:0-3981 GCA_964612165.1 uncultured Salinivenus sp. | reverse complement strand
ACCGTCGACCGTCCCTGACGGCTCACCGACTCGATGGTGCGGATGCCGTCAATGCCGTTGATCTGCTCCTCCAGCGGCTCGGTGATCTGCGAGTCGATGACGTCGGCGTTGGCCCCCCGGTACGAGGTCGTGACGCTGATGACCGGCGGGTCCACGGCCGGGTATTCCCGCACGCCCAGGAAGTAGAAGCCGACCGCCCCAAAGATCATGATCAGCAGCGCGAAGACCGTCGCCAGGACGGGGCGTCGAATGCTGAGGGAATAGAGACTCATCTGCGTCTGGCCGTGTGGGCGTCTGGGGGTGAGGAAGAGACTGCTTCGGTTTCAGAGGAAGGAAGCAGCAGGAAAGAGGGAGGGTTGAATCGAGATGCGTGATTCGTGGCGTGCGAACGGGGGTCCGAGACCCTCATGGATCACGCTTCACGCATCACGGGTGATGATAAAAGAGCATAGGGGAAGAGGGCGGCGGCCCCGTTTATTCGAGGTTCTCAATTCGGATGGGAAGCCCGGCCCGGAGGTTTTGAATGCCGGAGGTGATCACGGTGTCGCCCAGGGCGAGGCCCTCGGTCACCTGCACGGTTGAGTCGGTGCGAACGCCTACGGTGACGTTGCGGGGCTGAGCGGTGCCCTCCTCGGCCACGAAGACGCGTTGTCCGTTGAGCGTGGGCACCACGGCGAAGGAGGGGATAACGATCGCGTCGTCGATCGTGCCCAGCGTCACCGTCACGTCGGCGAACATGCCGGGACGGAGCGTGCCGTCGGGGTTGGGGGCTCGGGCCCGCAGCTGAAGGGTGCGCGTGTCGGCATTGACCTGTGAATTGGTGGCGTACACTTCTCCTTCCAGCGGCTCCTCTCGGCTCCGGACCGTAAACGAAATCGGCTGCCCCGGGCCCACCCGCGACGTGTACTTCTCAGACACCGAAAAGTCGATCTTGATCGGGTTGAGGCGCTGGAGCGTCGTGATCGCAGCCTGGGGAGAGACGTAGGCGCCCTCGCTCACCTGGCGCAGCCCCACGACCCCGCTGAACGGGGCCCGAACTTTTTTCTTCTCAATCTGAGCCTCCACGAGCGAGAGTTCGGCCTTTAAGACCTCCACCTCGTTCACGGTGGCGTCGTACTCCTCCTGGCTCACGCCGCCCTCGGCCAGGAGTCGCTTCTGGCGCTCGGCGCGGTCGGAAGCGAGTTGCAACTGATGCTCCAGCCGCTGCTTCTGGGCTTGCAGCTCCGCGTCGTTGATTTGAACAAGCAGCTCACCTTTCTGCACGCGCTCTCCTTCCTCAAACCGGATGTTCGTAATCTTGCCCCCGGCTTCGGCGGACAGCTCCACCGACTCGTCGGCGCGGAGCGTGCCGTTCGTCCGGATCTGCTCGGTGACCGTCCCGGGCTCGAGCACGGTCCCGGTCACACGCGTCGGCGCGTCGTCCGACCCGCCGCCCGCCCCGTCGGACGCGGTCGAGTCGCTCAGCTTGGGAATCGCCAATCCGACGAGCACCACGACTGCCACACCAATGCCAACGAGACGCTTGGTGCTGGTCGACCAGCCGGATTCTGGTTGAGCGCCGCCCGAATCGGGCGAGGAGGAGTCAGTCATGGAAAAAGGGCACAGTCAAAATAGGAAGTGCTGCCGTCGGCATGGATTGAAACTCAGGGCTTGGACGATGGGGTTCGCTTTGCGGTTGCTTGCGAGCCACATCGTTACGATCAAAGCACACCGTTAGTGTGAAGACTAATGATGCGCCTTGCGTGACATCCCTTTTTCCATGTGTTCCGTCCGCACGGGATTCCGGGCTCGCAACGAGATGCACGTGCGCACTCCCATTCGCATCCCAGGTCCGGCGTGAGCGGCGTCCGACCAGTCTATTGCGCCGCGTCGTCGAACACGGCGGCGGCCTCGTCTTCCAGAATGGGGCCGAGCACCTCCACGTCGTGGTTGCCGCGATCGAGTACCTCCTTGCAAGAGAGGCGAAGCTGGCGTCCGGTGTCGCCCTTCATCTCGTAGTGCCGCTCGGCCCGCAGGCCAAAGACGACGCGCCCGACGCGGGCCCAAAAGATGGCCCCGGCGCACATGGCACAGGGCTCGGTGCTGGCGTAGAGGGTCGACGTGCGGAGCGTCTCGACGTCGTACTGGCGGGTGGCGCTGCGGACGAGGTTCGTTTCGGCGTGCTCGGTGCAATCGCCCGTACGCCCCTCCGTGTTGGCCGCCCGTCCCATGACGGTTCCGTCAGGGCCCACCAGCACGGCCCCGAACGGCGGGTTGCCATTCGCCTTGGCTCGGCGCGCCTCCTCGATGGCGGCCCGTACGAAGCGTTTGTGGTTGAGTGCGTCTGACATGACGGGATCGGTTGTTGTGGTGAAGGTCCATTCCGGGCGACCAATCCACCGTGGAACCGCGGCCTGTGGAAGAGGGCTTGTCGGGCGGGTGGTGGACCGAGACAGCGAAGAGAACCGGATGGGTAGGGGCAAGCCCGGCCAGTCAGAGCGTCCGGTCGGACGTCATCCACGGGAGTACGGGTCGTCGAGGTAACGCTCGGCCCGGTCGTGGGCGTTCTCGGAGCCGTCCATGTCCAGTACCCGACGGTACAGGCGTACGGCTTGATCGCGATCGCCCTTCGCGTCGTAGGCCATGCCCTGGAAGAGATAACCAAGGATCCGGAACCGGTTGTCCTCGATGTCGCGATCGGTGAGGATCTCCAGGCGATTGAAATGTGTCAGGGCCTCGTCGTACTGTTTCCTGTAGAGGTGAGACCGTCCCAGGTAGTAGCGGGCAATTTCCTCCATGTGCACGTTGTAGCCGGGCCGCTCGTTCGTGCAGCGCGTCACGACCTCGGAAAACACCTCACGCGCTTGCTCCCAGCGGCCCCAGCGCGCATAGATCCGCCCTTCGTAGTTGTGAAAGTATGGATTGTCGGGGTGGCGCTCTCGGAGTTGGCCCACGTACTTCAGGGAGGCGGAGTAATCGTCCTCGTACAGAAAGTGGACCTGGGTGAGGTAGTAGATCGCCTCCGTCCGCACGTAGTAACCGTCCTCGGCCGTTTTCTTGAGAAGGCGAAGTCCCCGTTTCCGGTTGCCGTCCGGGATCATCCAGGTAAACGTCTTGACGACGGGATATTCCTCCTCCAGGATGGCGGTGTAATAGTCGTAAAGGCCTTTTCCGAACACATAATCGCCGTTTTCAGATGGAGCGATTTGGGCCACCTTTCGGGCAGGGTCAATGGCCTTTCGTCCGTTCTGAATGGCTTTCCACCAGTTGGACCGGTTGGACGCTAATCGAGCCTTGAAGCCGTGGGCGGCGGCCTTGAACAACAGGGCATCGAAGTCATCGGAATTCGCGTCCAGCATTGTCTCGGACCGGTCGATGACCTCGTTCATGAGGTCGTAGAACGCCTCGTCGTGGCCCGTGTCCGTAAGGTCGAGCATGATGGTCCACCACAGGTTAAGCCCCTGCAGAAACGGCCCGATCGGGTGCTTGGAAAACCGGTCGTCGATCTGCCGAAAGATGGCCTCCGCACTGTCGGACCGCATGTTGTAGAGCAGGTCAAGCCCGCTCTTTCCTTTTGTCCGAACGAACTCGTCGTTGAGCACCGACGTGGTGGGGGCTTCTCCACTGTCGGGCGCACTCTCGGTCTGGGCCGTTGCGCGGGTGTTTGCGCCCAGGGCCAGGAGGAGAACGAGGATGCTCGTGAAGAGCCGCTCAGGCATACGAAGAATCAAAACAGCAAAAGCAACAGAGCAGGTGAACCGCTGCTCAGAAGGCGCTGTTCCTCTATTTATCCTGAGCTGGGACTCTCGTGCGATCGAGTATGCCCCATTTCGCAGGCGGCGGCGCGGGATTTCGCAGGCGGCGGCGCGGGATGCGAGACCCGTGAGGGCCCCATTCCCGTCCCCGTTCGGGTTCCCGTTCCTACTCGCCGCCGCCGGCCTTCAATCCCTCCAGGCTCTTCTCGGAGAGCAGGTTTACGTCGTAGGTTTGCACGCGGCCGTT
>CAZTDC010000345.1:0-4030 GCA_964612165.1 uncultured Salinivenus sp. | reverse complement strand
AAAAGGCCGTCCGGGAGGCGAAGCAGCAGACGAGCTGGATCAACCCGAACACTGACTACGAGGCCGACCTGGAGGCCGTCGTGCGGGGTGTGACGACCGACGAGGCGACGCCCGACGTGCTCGACGACTTTGCAACGACCCTGGCCGAGGCGGGCTTTGCCAATCGCGTGAGCCAACTCACAATGAAGGGCACGGCGCCCGGCGTGCCGGACGTGTACCGGGGCACGGAGGGGGCCGACCTGTCGCTCGTGGACCCCGACAATCGCCGCCCCGTCGACTGGGACGCCCGGCGTGACGCCCTCGACGAGCTGTCTCCTCTGCTCGACGACCCGTCGCCCAACGCCGTACAGGACCTATTCGACAGCCCCGACCCGCGCGCCTACCTCTACCTCACCGCGCAGCTGCTCCGGTGGCGGCGTGCCCACCCCGATCTCGCGGCGGCCGAAGGGTATATCGACCTCACTCCGGAAGGGGAGGGCGCCGGCGACTGGCTCGCCTTCGCGCGCTTTACCGGCGAGGCGGACGCTCCCGACGCTACCCTGCTGACCGTGGTCGCGCGGCATCCGCTCATGCGCGATCCCGACGCCCCGACCACGCTTCCTCTACCCGACCCGCTTGCAAACCGGTCGTGGACCGACGTACTGACAGGCGCCGACGTGGACGCCGGTGATTCTCTCCGTCTACAGGCGCTCCCAACGACTCAGGCTGCCGTTCTGCACTCCGGAACGTAAACTGGTCGCTTCGTTCTGATGCCTCCATGTCTCCGTCTAGGCGCCGGGCCCTCCGTTCTGGTCTAGGCGGTAGAGCCTCTGCCAATGGGAATGCGACTGCGACTGTGCGATTGTCCTGCGTCCCCGAACCCAGCCCATTCGCAGCAGTTGGAATCGTCACTGAAACCGGAGCCTCTCCTTCACGATCGGCCTTCTGGCAGCTCCAATCGGACCGCGTATGTCGTCTTCGTCCGGCCCCTCGTCGTCACAGCGCCCAGACCCGCCGGACGCCCCCGCCGATCCGGCTGCGCCCCCGACCACCGAGTCGGACGCTATGCCGGACGACGCCCCCCCTTCCCAATCGGTCTTTGAGCGCATCACGGCGTTCGAAACCGTGCTCATTGCGGGCGGCGTGGTGCTCTTCCTGGCCCTGCTCTACCAGATGCAGGTGCCGACGCAGGAAGACAGCTTCCTCAATCCCCCCCTCGTTGGGCTGGCCGGGGCTCTTCTACTCTGGCCGCTGCGCCGCCAGAAAGCCGCTCGGGCCCTCCTGATCTCGGGCGGCGTACTGCTGCTGCTATGGACGATCGATAAACTCAGTCGTGTCCTCATTCCCTTTGCGGGCGTCTACTTGCTTGCGTACCTGCTGAATCCGGTCGTGAAGCAACTCCGGAGGCGGGCGAGACTGCCACGATGGGCGTCTTCGCTCCTCATCACGGGACTGGTTGTCGGCACCTTTGCCCTCGTCCTTCTCATTCTGGCGCCCAGCGTTGCGGGGCAGCTCGAAGGCCTTTCCGAACGCCTGATTGAGGGTATGGGCGGATTGCGATCGTGGCTCGCCGGCTCCACCATTCTCGATACCCTCGAAACCTCCGGGCTCATCAACAAGCAGGAGGCCCTCCAGCAAATCCAGAGTCTCGTACAGCAGCAGGCCCAGCGCCTTCCGGGAGCCGTCGAAAACCTGGCGTCGTCGCTCGGGTCGGTGCTCGGCGTGCTTACGGTGCTGGCCCTCGTCCCCGTGCTGCTGTTCTACACCCTTCGCGACTACCCGGATATTCAGGAGGGACTCGTTGAGCTCTTCCCGACGGCCAGTGGCCGCCGGGACTACCTGGTCCAGGCCGGAAGCATCGTTGGACACTATCTGCGGGGCCAACTGACGATCAGCTCCATCGCCGCCTTCAACGTGTCGGTGCTCCTCTTTCTGTTCGACGTTCCCTTCTGGCTGCTCATTGGCCTGATGTCCGGCCTTCTCAACTTCATTCCCCAGCTCGGAGCCATCATCACGATGATTCTGGGGTCCCTCCTGGCCTTCGTGCTCAGCGGATGGGTCAAGGCCGGGGTTGTGCTCCTCGTTCTCCTCGGCGAAAGCTTCCTCGAACAGAGCGTGCTCACGCCCAACATTTTGAGCTACCAGGTGGGCCTGCATCCGGTCCTGGTTCTGTTCTCTCTCCTGACCTTTGGAACGTTCCTGGGCGTGTTCGGGCTGCTTATTGCCGTGCCCCTCACGGCCATTCTGGTGACGGCCTACCGGGCCTACCGGGACGAACTCACGCTCGAACTCGGCCATTACAGCGGCCCGAACGGAAACGACGCCGCTACGTCCGCTTGACTCCCGTTCGTTAACAAGAACGGCGAAGCAACCAGGCCGAAACGGTGTTACTGACCTGGAACATCACGGCGATCGCATCTTACTTTCGGTCGACTCCCTCCGGCTCTGTCAGCGTGACACGCTCTCTCCCACGCCCCCAAGCGCCCTTTCGCTCGTGCTTTTCCGGCACTCGCGCCGATCGGAGGGAACAGGGTCTCCATCCCCAGAAGAAACATACCAAGATACGATTGCCCTGCCTGGAACATCGCCCGGTTGGAGGTTGCCGTTCTTCTTTGTAGCTTTAAAGATGCTGTAATTGCCTCATCGCTGCTTGCAGAACGAGCGCTTTCACCGTGACGCGCACCTTTCAGTCTTCCTGGTCCTACGATCCTAGCTATTCGCTCCTGGGCCGTCTCCTGCGATACTGGACGGGCGACCGGCTTCGGGGGGAAGCGCTCTTCATTGTTGCCCTGACGGGCCTGGCTCTTGCTCTCTTGATGAGCCACTACCTGGGCTGGGCGCTTCTAAAGCCCGTTTTGGTCGACAATCCCTCCTGGCAGCTTCTCTTCTGGGCGGGCCAATTGGCCTCCGTCGCGGCCCTAAGCGCCGTGGGCCTCCTGGGCGTTCGCCCCGGCGTGACGGTGGCCTGCACTCCCACCGGGCTTGAGCTTGAACAGGGCTCGCGCACACGAACGGTGGACCATGACGCGATTGAACAGGTCGACACGGTGTCGGCAACGCAGTATCACCGGCACTACCGTCGCTACGCCGCCACGGACGTGTTCGTGGGGAATTTGGACAACGAGGTGATTCTGCTCCGCACCCCCGACGGCCCGGTGGCGATTGCCCTCGCCGACCCGGAAGAACAGGCCGAGCTACTCGCCCACCTCGACACGGTGGCGGCCGACGTGCCCGAGCCCGTCCCACAGCCCCAATCTTAGCAATCGGAGCGCGCGACCGTTGCGCTCCTCCCTCTCCGCCGCCGTCCCGTGACGTTCACGCTCGACCACACGGATGCCTCCTCGGATGCCCGCGCCGGACGGCTCCGCACCGCACACGGGACAGTCGACACGCCGGTATTCATGCCGGTGGGCACGAGGGGCAGCGTGAAGGCCGTCTCGCCGCGCGTGCTCACGTCGGACATCGGCGCGGAAATGATTCTCGGCAACACGTACCACCTCTTCCTGCGGCCCGGCCTAAACGTGATCGAGGGCGCGGGCGGCCTGCACAACTTCACGCAGTGGACCGGCCCGATGCTTACGGACTCGGGTGGATACCAGGTGTTTTCCCTGAGCGACGACGCGACCCTCTCGGAGGAGGGGGTCGAGTTCAAGAATGCCATCGACGGCGACACACACCTCTTCACGCCCGAGTCGGTGGTGGACATTCAACGCACGCTCGGGGCCGACGTGATGATGGTGCTCGATGAGTGCCCCCCGGCGGACGTGTCGAAAAGCTACGCCCGCGAGTCGAACGACCTCACGCTGCGCTGGGCCGAGCGCGCCAAGGCGCGGTTCGCCGAAACGACACCCCGCTACGGGCACGAGCAGGCCCTCTTTGGGATTGTACAGGGAGTAGTATATCCCGAGATCCGTCGGGCCTCCGCCCAGGCGCTGGTCGACCTGGGATTCCCCGGCTACGCGATCGGGGGCCTCAGCGTGGGCGAGCCCCACGAGGAGATGTACGAGATGGTGTCGGTGACCACCGCCGAGCTTCCCGCCGACAAGCCGCG
>CAZTDC010000344.1:0-4038 GCA_964612165.1 uncultured Salinivenus sp. | reverse complement strand
ACGACGGACGGGGTCGTCCGCGCGCCTTCTGCGTTTTCAATGACTTTGGGGTCGTCCCCCTCCATCACGGCCACGACAGAGTTCGTCGTGCCAAGGTCAATGCCAATGATCTTGCCCATAGGTTGAAGTATGCTCTGGTTCAGAAATTTGTCGAAGGTCGAAGGCAGGTCGGAGCGTCTGGGTGTGACCCATCTCCTACGTCGCCACCCGATTCCTTCTCAAGAACAATGCCGACCCGGGTTTGGACCGATGCTTCCGCCACAATGACAGATGTGTCCCCAATCCTCGAGGCCCCACTCCCCGAATCCCGTCAGTTGTGACGGACTCCCGGGCTGGCGTCTGAAAACTTTGCAGGAATGACAGGATGGGCCGTAGACGTGCAACTGCGTGCCGATAAGTCCGTGAAATCTGTCACACAATCCGATTTTTTCCTCGAACGTGCGGTTACCGCCAATCTCTTCCGGTGTATGTATACTTCTGCCGGGTTCCGCTACCTTCCCAATCTCCTGACGGTCACGCGCATTCTGGTCACGCCGTTGCTGCTGCTGTTGTTGACGGTGTCCAGTAAGGAGGGACAGGCGTGTGCGGTGGTGCTTTTTGTTCTGGCCTCCCTGTCGGATTACTACGATGGTGTGCTGGCCCGTCGCTTTCAGGTCCGGTCGCGTCTCGGGCAGTACCTCGATCCGCTGGCCGACAAGGTGCTCGTCCTCGGCGTATTTGGAATGCTCGCCATCGAAGAGCCCAGTGTGGTGCCGTGGTGGGCCGTGGCCGTGATTGCCCTGCGGGACGTGGCCGTGACGGGCCTCCGGACCTGGGTCGAGGCGTGGGGACGCACGCTCCAGACCTATCGGATTGCGAAGCTCAAGACGATGATCCAGCTCGCGTTTCTCTTCGGGGTGCTCGTGCTTCGGACCGGTACGCATATGTCGCCCCCCATTCGGGACTGGGCCACCTGGGTGCTTCACGAAAGCCTGCTTTCCAGCATGGCGCTCGCCGTCGTGGTGGGCTTTACGGTGGCGACGGGCGCGCTGTATCTGATTGCCCCCGTCGAGGAAAAGGTTGAGGCCGAATAGACGGCCGATCCGAGTCCATTTCGCAACGTTGTTCCAGCTTGTCGAGTCATGGCCGATTCCTCCGACGCGTCCCCCGACCCCACGACCGTCTACCCGAACGACCCGCCCTCATCGGAGCACGCTCGCGCCCTTGCCGCCTCCCTGCTCGACATTGGGGCTGTGGAGCTCCGGCCCACCGATCCCTTTGCCTGGTCCTCGGGGCTCGTGGCGCCCATCTACTGCGACAACCGCCTGACAATCTCACACCCCCGCGTCCGTCGGTCCATCCGGGAGGGATTTGAATCGGTCCTGCGGTCCCACGGGTGGCAGGACACGGTCATCGCCGGCACCGCGACCGCCGGCATTCCCCACGCGGCGTGGCTGGCAGAGGCGGTCGATCAACCAATGGTGTACGTGCGCTCATCGGCGAAGGGGCACGGACAGGGGGCACGCATCGAGGGCGTCCTTGAAGAGGGAGACGAGGTCGTTGTGGTCGAAGATCTGATCTCGACGGGCGGATCGGCGCTTGACGCGGTAGCGGCAGTCCAGGGGGCCGGAGCCAGGGTGCAGGCGGTGTTGGCCATCTTTTCCTATGAGCTGGACGTGGCCGAGGAGGCGTTCCGGGAGACGGAGGTGCCGCGGCATGTGCTCTTGACGTTCCGTACACTTGTTGACGTGGCGCACGAACGAGGAGGCCTTTCGGACTCCGAGATTGCTCTGCTGAACGCCTGGCGGGCCGACCCGGCCGGGTGGTCGGTGGAGCACGGCGGCGATCGACCGGATTGATCGTACGTTTTGCGCTGAGGGGGTCGTGTTGAATGTTGGGGGTATGGGGGAACGCGAATGAACGCGAGTTCGGCTCTTTTCCGGAGGGGAGAGACCGCTGGATTTGACGAGTTTGACTGATTGTTGGCTGATATGAAGGCGCATCTTCTCACGATTGGCGACGAGTTGCTCATTGGCCAGACCACGAACACCAACGCGGCGTGGCTGGGCGAGCGGCTGAGTCGGCTCGGGGTGGAGGTGGAGCGCACGGTGACGGTCGGGGACGATCCGGACCGCATGTGGGAGGAGCTCGACCGGTCCGCCCAGCGGGCGACCCTTCTCCTGCTTACCGGGGGACTGGGCCCCACGCACGACGACGTCACACGAGAGGTGGTGGCCGATTACTTCGACGCGCCTCTCCAGACCGACGACGAGATTCTGTCGCGCATTCGCCGATACTACGAGCGCCGGGGGCGACAGATGCCGAGCGCCGGCTCGAAGCTCGCACAGGTCCCCGAGGGCTTCGACATTCTGGAGAATCCGGTGGGGGCGGCGGTGGGGTTGTGGCACGAGGCCACTGTTGCGGGCAGAAAGCGCCTCGTGGGTGTGCTTCCGGGGGTTCCGGAGGAGATGAAGGGCATCTTCGAGGGGGCTGTGCAGCCTCGCCTCGAGCGTCAATCCGATTTGCGGGACGTGACGCATCGCACGCTCGTGACCTCCGGCATCGGCGAATCGTCGCTGCAAGAGCGCCTGGGAGACCTCTCCGACCTGCTGGGCGAGAATCTACATTTGGCCTATCTACCCTCGACCAGCGGCGTGCGTCTTCGCCTTACGGCCCTACACCGCGACCCCGACGTGGCCGCGGAACGGCTCGACCGGCTCGAAGGACGGATCCGGGCACGGGCGGGCAGTCACGTTATCGGGACCGGGGACGTGACGCTCGAAGAGGTGCTTGGGGATCAGCTGCGCGAGGCGGGCCGGACCGTCGTGTCGGCGGAGAGTGCGACGGGCGGCCTCATCGGACACCGTCTCACCGGCGTCAGCGGCTCATCGGACTACTATCTCGGCAGTGTCGTGGCGTACGCGAACGCCGTAAAGCAGTCGGTGCTCGGGGTGGAGGAAGACATTCTCAAGGAATATGGGGCCGTGAGCGAACCGGTTGCCGTGCAGATGGCCGAGGGCGTGCGGGAGCGGCTCGACGCGGACGTGGGCGTGGCCACGACGGGGATCGCGGGGCCGACGGGGGGCACCGACGAGAAGCCGGTGGGCACGGTGTGGCTCGGGTACGCCGACGACACTCGGTCGCGGGCCGTGCGGCAGCAGTTTGTTGAGAATCGGTCCCTCAACAAAGAACTCTTTGCCACGGCGGCCCTCGATCTGGTGCGACGCGAACAGGCCCGCCGGACCGAACGAGCGTCATGAAGACCCCATAGTGGAATTGACTGCCGGTGCGGTTCCTCCTACCTTTTCCGCTGGATCCGTCGCCCCAACAACCGGAGGGACCTCGGGGCGTTCTGGCACTTCCGCTCATTCAGATCCCCAATCAATCCAGGCTCATGGCCGACCTTTCCGACGGCAAGTACATGCTCTCGAACATTCAGTGGAACAAGCGCGACGAGGATAGTTCGCTGCGGCCCCTCCGCGGATTTACCACCGGTACGCTCTCCGTGAGTGGACGGACGGTTCGAATAAAGGCCCGGTTTACGGATCAGAACCTCTCCAATCGGTTCAGCGACCTGGAGGAGGACGGCGTGCGCGTGACGCTTCAAGTGAGTCTGTTGGGCGAGACCGACGTCTACAAAATTCCCGGTCGCGCCCCGACGCTCGAGCGGGCGGGTGCCTGCTACATTCTCCGCCTCCAGGGCAAGTCCGCAGACATCTCGGCCGTCCATGCCGCTGCGTAAGGTCATCTTACCGGTACTGAACGGATCGGTATGATTGCCGTCGATGGATCGGTGGGGGAGGGAGGGGGTCAGATCGTGCGCACAGCGCTCGGCTTGTCCCTCGCCACCCAGCGCCCGTTTCGAATCACGAATATCCGCGCAAACCGCTCTCGGCCCGGCCTGCGCCCGCAGCACGTGACGGCGGTTGAGGCGGCCGCCACCATTGGACAGGCCGAGGTCCCGAACGTGACGGAAGGCACGTCAGAATTTCCCTTTGCGCCGACGACGGTCGAGCCCGGGCGGTATCAGTTTGAGGTGGGCACGGCGGGGAGTGCGAT
>CAZTDC010000343.1:0-4039 GCA_964612165.1 uncultured Salinivenus sp. | reverse complement strand
GCTCCAGCCCCGCGACAATCAGCGCCTCGACGCTCCCCTCAACGAGTGCCACACCTGCTACCCGCTGGGCGATACCCTCCGCCGTGAGGATGGGACATGGACGGTTACGTTCGTCTCGATCTTCCGGGGAGACGGGGACACGGCGGCCGTGAAGGTCGCGACGGAGCCCGAACCTGACGGGGGCTGGGGAGAGGTCTCGGCGTCGGGCACAGGGGCAATTCGCAGCAATGACTTCCGAGAAAACACCGCGATCATTGAGGTCACGCTTCCGGAAAACCCGGCCGAGACGACCCACTACTTCACCGTCTGGAAGGACGGGGTCGACGTGACGTCTGATCCGCGGATCGGCACCGATTCCTGTGGCTCCGGCACCGGATTCGTGGGGGACGTCCCGTCGTCCGGCACCTACGCGGGGCGCCTTCCCCAGCTAACGGCGCCCTACCGGATCTGCGGGCTCAGCTGCCACGCCATCCACGAGAACAACACGTCCCTCCCCGACAGCGAGCCGGGAGAGGGCTTCTACGTCCACGACCAGCCCCGATACGGGGCCTTCGAGCACCTTGAGGACTACGACTTTCAGGTCCTGCTCTGGGAGGACGACATCTGGTACCTGGAGCTACTCCTTTATCCCCCTAGCACGGAGAGTGCCTACAAGATCATCACCACCACCCTCTGCGGCCCCACGGCGCGGTGGAAGATGATGCGGCACTGGAACGTGCTCAACCCGGGGGATCACGACCACGGAATGGACGACGTGAAGGGGCCCGAGCAGATCGTCCTCCGGAACCACGACAATCTGGGCCAGGACCCGGAATACATGGCCCGAAACTTCCAGATTGTCAGCCACCTGATGACGGGGGCGAAGGACCCCGACGGACACAACAACCCCAAGCGGTGGAGGAAGTGGCGCATGCCGGACCGCGACTTCACGCTCATGATCATGGACGCACGACTCTGGCGGACCTCGCAGGATACCGACATCTGGGACGATGAGGGATGGGGCCACGTCGAAGGCCTATATGATCGGAAGAACCCCACTCGGGCACTACTGGGGGAAGAGCAGTTCGCGTGGCTGCAGGAGACGCTCCACACGGAGCCGGCCAACCTCATCTGCCTGTCCGGCATCAACGGCCTCCACACGGTCTGGGCCGGGCAGCCCTACGGCCGGGAGCAGCCCTGGCCCGAGTTTGCACAGTGGGACCGCGTGGCGGCGGACTATGCCGGATGGGTCGGCGCCGGGGCTGATCGGGTGCTGGAGCTACTCGGCGGGCGTACGGGCGTCTCGACGGTGTGCGGGGATGTACACAACGGTTCTATCCTCCGAAACAAGACACAGAACGTCTACGAGTGCTCATTCGGCCCGATCGGGCGGTACGGGGGACGAATGGTGATCGACGGATTTGGTCCCGAGATGACCGATGTCGATGGACGGGCGGTCGAAGCACTGGCCCTCTACCACGAAGACTACCAAAACGTGCAACTCGAAGAGAGAACGGGAGAACCGTATTGGAATTTTCTGGAGATGGAATTCGACCCCGCTCGGAGGGACCCGACAATGCAGTTCGCGATCCGAAACATCGTCGACCCCCCGTCTGCGACCCCCAGGGGGGGCGGGGCCGTGGAGGTGGCCGCGAGCTCCACTGGGCGGACTCCCTCCAGCCGAACTCCGTCCCTCCAGACCTTGCCGGACGCCGACGTCCGGTTCACAACGCTGGACGGAGCGCCGGTGCGGGGCTGTCACGCCCTGGACGACGGCACCCTGCCACACGTGCAGTTTCCGGACGTAGAGCCCGGCACGAGACTGCTCATGGTGGCGGAGGATGGGGCGGACGCAGAGGCCCGAATCGTCCGGACCACGGAGCTCTGATCCCCCGATGTCTTTCCAGCCCCGAAAAGAAGTCACCGTCCCCTCGCATTTTCGATCCAGCGACCTCCTGGTTGAAGCGGCCGCCGGTTCCTGCGGGACGCGCTCCGCCGCGACCGCCGAGTGGCCCAGACACGGCCTCCTTCCCTGATCCTCGCTCCCGACCAATAGGGCGCGGTCGGCCTCCGGCGTCGGTCGTGTGCGGAGCTCCTCGGCCGCGATGGATCCTCAAATTCCTGCCCACAGATCCCCCGTTCGACGCTTTGACCCGCTCTCCGATTCCCCCCGACGCTCCCCGTTCGGCGGTGCTCCGGCGCGCCGTCGTCCGAGGGGCCACGCTCGTTCTTCTCGTCACCGCCCTTGCCCTCATGCCAACCCGGCGCGCCGCCGCCCAAGACGACGGAAGCGCCCCGTCCTTCGAACCGACCACGGAGTCCCTCAATCAGCATGAGGTACCCGCGTGGTTCGAAGACGCGAAGCTTGGTATTTTCATTCACTGGGGCATCTACTCCGTGCCGGGTTGGGCCCCGACCTCGGCCGGGGAGCTGGGCGAGGTACCGCCTGAGGAGTGGTTCGCGAATAATTCCTACGCCGAGTGGTATCTGAACACGCTCCGGATCGAGGGATCGCCCACCGAATCGTATCACGCCGAGACGTACGGAGAGGACTACGACTACTACAACTTCGCGTCGACCTTCAATGACGAGGTGCAGACATGGAACCCCGAGGACATGGCCAAGCTGTTTGCCGACGTAGGTGCCCGTTATGTGGTGTTGACCTCGAAGCACCACGACGGATTTACCCTCTGGCCCAGCCGGTCCGATAACCCCCACTTAGCCAACGAGCACGAAAGCACCAAGCGGGATATCGTAGGTGATTTGGCGGCAGCCGTTCGGAAGCAGGATCTCCGGTTCGGGCTCTACTACTCCGGGGGCATCGACTGGAGCTTCAGGCCAAAGGTCATCAAGAGCATTCCGGACCTGACTGATGCCGTGCCCACTAACGAGACATACGCCTCCTACGCTCAGGCCCACTGGCGCGAGCTCATCGAGCGGTACGAGCCAAGCATCCTCTGGAACGACATCGCCTACCCTTCCGTCGAGCGGCGCCAGCAGCTGATTGCCGACTACTACAACCAGTTTCCGAAAGGGGTCGTGAACAACCGGTGGAGCACCCCCGACGAGATGCAAAACGGCGCCGGCATCCAGCGCTCGGGGGTACACGCCGACTTTACCACGCCGGAGTACGCCCAGTACGACGAGATTACGCCGAAGAAGTGGGAGGCGACCCGGGGGATTGGGCATTCCTTCGGCTACAACCGCAACGAGGGCCCCGACGAGATGCTCACCGTAGACGAGCTGGTCGATTCCTTTGTCGACATCGTGAGTAAAAACGGGAATCTACTTCTCAACGTCGGCCCCAAGGCGGATGGCACCTTCCCGCAGATGCAAGTCGAGCGTCTGCAGGGGCTCGGCGATTGGCTCGCGGTGAACGGCGAGGCGATTTTTGGAACCCGGCCCTGGGTCGAGGCGGGGGATACTACGGCTGGAGGCATTCCTGTTCGATTCACCCGGAAGGACAACCGCGTCTACGCTCTCTTGCTCGAAACTCCGTCGAACTTCGAGGTGACCCTTGAGAACTTCCACCTCGAAGAGGAAACTGAGGTGACACTGCTGGGCACCGATGGGACACTCTCCTGGAGCCAGAACGGGCGTGACCTGGTCGTCGAGCTTCCCGACACAATGGACGACGCGGTGGCCCACACCCTACGCATTGCCCCGATGCCCTGGCGCCTCATACAGTAGCCGCGACATCGGAGCGGCCGACCCACCCAGGGGGAGGAGCCGGGGCGAGCCTCCCGCTACGCCTCCACGGCGGTCGCGCTCTTCGAAATCTTTCCCGTCGATCCTTGCAGATATGGCTGACCTTCCTGCCGTCGGGGTACCCCTGCCTTTCGACTCGACACCCACTCTAATCCGCCCTTCTCTCCCAGCGGCCGTGCATTTGCCATGAGCGACTCAGCGGACTCGACTGCAACCGCAGAGGCTGTCCCCGACACCGGGGGGCCCGAGTCTCGGGTTGTGCCCCGCCCCCTGCTGTGGCCGTTCATCCTGTTGACCAGCTGCTTCGCGTTCTGGGGGCTGGCCAACAACATGACCGACACGCTCCTGGCCG
>CAZTDC010000342.1:0-4063 GCA_964612165.1 uncultured Salinivenus sp. | reverse complement strand
TCCGCGACACCAAAAACGAGACGGTGCCGAAGGTGCACGAGCTGTTCGTGGACGTGGGGGCCGAGGACAAGGACGGCGTCCACGAGCGCGGCATTCGCGTAGGACACCCGATGGTGTTCGACGTGGCGCCCACCGAGCTGTCGGACACGCGCATCAGCGCCCGGGCCATCGACAACCGGCTCGGCGGCTTCATCATCGCGCAGGTCCTCGAGCGCCTGTCGGGGGATCGGCCGGCCTGGACGGTGCAGGGCGCCAACTCGGTGCAGGAGGAGATTGGGGGCCACGGGGCCGAGATGGTGACCCACCGCTTGAACCCGGATCTCGCCGTGGCCTTCGACGTCACGCACGCCACCGACTCGCCCGGCATCGACAGCACGGAGCACGGGGAGGTCAACATGGGCGAGGGGCCGGCCATCACGCACGGCACCTCCACCCATCCGCAGGTGGTGCAGCGCCTCATGCAGGTGGCCGAGCAGGAGGACATTCCCCTCCAGCACGAGCCCAGCGACCGCCGCACCGGCACCGACACCGACTCGATCTTCAAGACCCGCAGCGGCGTCCCGAGCGGGCTCGTGTCCGTGCCCCTCCGCTACATGCACTCCACCGTCGAGGTCGTGGATACGGAGGACATCGAGCAGTGCGTGCAGCTGCTCACGGCCTTCGCCCGCTCCCTCGACGTGGACGACGCGTTTGGCGTCACCCTTTAAGTTTGACCGGCTGTCCCATAGTTTTCGAGATGACGCCGCCTACGCCCCCTCGGTGTTGCCTCGCAGGAATCCTGTTGGCCCTCCTCCTCCTTCCCCGCCAGGACGTGCGGGCCCAGGACACGACCGCTACGCGCCCAACGCCAGCGAACGCATCGGGGGAGACGATCCTGCCGCACGGCACACTGATGATCGTCGGCGGGGGGACGACCGAATCGCTTCACCGCCGCTTCGTAGAGCTGGCCGGCGGCTCACACGCACAAGTCGTCTGCGTCCCGACGGCCCTTCCCCATGGGACCCTCAGCGGTTGGTGTCGGCGCTTTTTTCGAGAGGGAAACGTGCCAATGCGAAATCGAACGGTCCTCCACACGCGGAAGCAGAAAGAGGCGAACACGGAGTCGTTCGTGGAACCGCTCCGAACCGCCGATGCAGTGTGGTTCACAGGTGGGCGCCAGTGGCGCCTCGTTGAGGCCTACGCCGGAACGAAAACACTGGAGGCCTTTCACGATGTCCTGCATCGGGGCGGCGTCATTGGGGGGACCTCCGCCGGGGCCAGCATTCAGGGCTCCTTCCTCGTGCGAGGCGACCCGAAGACCAAAAAGATTGTCGTCGGACAATACACGAATGGCTTCGGGTTTCTTCCCCAGTCCGCCATCGACCAGCATCTGCTAGCTCGCAACCGAGAACGCGATCTCATCAACGTCCTCGAAGGGCGGCCCAAGCTTTTGGGGATCGGGGTTGATGAGGGAACGGCTGCCGTTGTGCACGAAGACACCCTTCGCGTCGTCGGAAAGAGCGTGGTTGCGATCTACGATCCCCGGCGGTGGGACACTGCCGACTCCCTTACGGCAGACCAGAAGTACTTCTTCCTTCACCCCGGCGATGCGTTCAACCTCCGAAATCGAACGACTCTTTCCGCTCAAGAATAGGAGCATTCGCGGTGAGATAATAATTGCGGATCGACTTTTGTTATAGAAGGTGGTCCTTCAGCCGATTGAGGTTTAGAAGGAGGGTTTGTCGTTTCATTCACCAGCTCCGATCTGCTTGATGCAAAATGAACCGTCTCTTGAGCGTCGATCCACCAGTTCTGGCCGCTTGAACGAAGAAAACCATTTTTCTGAGTTTCTGACGCGGAGGCTTCATCTGATTCTGTGCCACCTCTACCTCCTTCCCTGGTTTGCTCGTCGGTCTCTCGAGTGCGAGCTGCCGCTGCGGCCCTTTCTCGACGCGAACCCCGAGCTACAACTTGGCGGTCTTCCCATCGCTTCCAAGCTCTCCCGGTACGGAACCGACCCGCCCTACTTGCCGAGCCTCACGATCAATAGAGACACCGGTCGTTCGGCCATTCAGGACTTCGTCGACGAACACACGTTCCCGCTCATTCTCAAGCCCTTGTTCGGGTCACAGAGTCGGGGCGTTCGAAAGGTCGATTCGGTCGACGAAATTGTCGAGGAAATCGGCGCCGAACCCTTTCTCCTACAGCCGTACGTCAACGCCCCAAAAGAATACGGAATCAACGTCACGCGGGTGGGGACACGACTCAAGATCTACGGCCTTACGGAGGTTCCCCTCCAGGGGGTGTGGGGCGACGGAGAGCGCTGCCTCCGAGCACTCGTGGAGAACGCGTATGGGACGGAGGTGGCCGCCCAAATCGAAGACGGCGATAACATTCCCTCAGACGGACAGCGGGTGCCGCTTGAGGTTGCAGCCCAGCCGGGGGCAGGAGGGTCCAGCCGCGACGTCACCGACGAGGTGACCCCCACCCTTCGGGCAGCCTGTGAGCACGCCGCCGATCAAATTGGGCTCCGTTTCGGACGGTTCGACGTGAAGGCCCATTCCCTGGAGGCCCTTCAGAACGGAGAGTTCTACGTTCTGGAAGCGAATGGCTCTCCCTCCCTGGATCTCACGCTCTACGATGATCGCTATCCGCTGTCGGTCAAGATTGAGCGATTGCGGGCCCACTGGGACGAGTTCTTTCATCAGGCCCAGGCCTGCCAGTCGTCCGACGAAAACAGCTGGCGGCTTCTAGGAACGCTCCTCTGGTTCGCGATTGCCCCGGACCGGTGTGTCACTTCCTTCGGGAACGAAGTCGATGATGGTCAACTCGCTTCGGGTGCCTAGTCGGAAAGGCGGGCCCCACGTGGCCGACCCCTGACTGACGTGGACCATCGTTTCGCCATGCCATTGGGTGCCCTCCACCTGCAGAAACTCGATGTAGCCGAGATACCCGAGCGGCCAGATCTGGCCGCCGTGCACGTGACCACAGAGAATGGCATCCGGTGCTGCTGTAAGGAGAGAATCGAGCCCCTCCGGCTTGTGCTTCAGCACGACGCGGGGACGGCGTGCATTCCGAAACGAGTGGGCAAGGGCTTCGCTCTCCGTCTCACTTGTGCCGTACCCGATGCCGAGCAGGCTCGCCCATTCGGTCTCCTCAGAGATTCCCTCTAGGGGCGTGACCCCAATTGCCCGTAGGGCGTCGAGGAGGTCCTCGCGCTCCGTATAGCTGTCATGGTTTCCGGACACGAAGTACACGGGCACGTCGAAGGCCTGGAGGGGGGAGACGAGGTCGGGGTCGACCGGCTCCATGCCGTCGAGCAGATCGCCCGTAATTACGACGAGGTCCGGCCGGTAGTGACTGGCTTTCCGAACGATGCGGGCGAGGTCGTCCTCCGACCAGATGTCGCCCACGTGGAGGTCTGTAAGCTGAAGGAGGCGAAAGGAACGGTCGTAATTCCCCTCCACTCGCCGATAGCGCGCCTGCGGATACTTTGCGCGAAGAAAGCCCACGCAGCCGATCAGGCCCGCAGAGAGCCACACCATGCCGTCTCCGATCAGGAATCCGGCTTGGCTAAGCAGAAACTGTCCCGCGAACGAGAGACCGGCGAGGAAGGCCAATCCCGACCACACGAAGGCCGTGCGAACCAGAAACCGGGTAAGGACGTTGCGGGGCGCCTTGATGAGGGCGTACCCAAGCGCCGTCATGATTCCAAGGGCCCCGATCACAACGTCCCCCGATACCGGCTGGGTGCACGTAATCAGAGCGTAGTGGAGGCCAAGGAAGAGACTGCCCACTACAATCGCGATTTGGCCGAATACGGTAATTCCAAACATAGGGCTCGGTAGAAAGTCGTTCGCCGCAGGTACTTCGTTGAAAGAGCCAGAAGCGCTTCCCTTCGGCCGCGCACGCGCTGTATTTTATTGAATCTCACTCGGACGCACCAACCGACGCTGAAAGGAGGGGGTTCACAAGAGTGCGCGTCGCGCAGGATCTTGGGACAGGACCGGTTATGCGGTGGTGTCGGGAAGCCAATCCGAGAGGTCTCGATCAATCATATTGGCAAGACGGCGAACGTGAGGCT
>CAZTDC010000341.1:0-4071 GCA_964612165.1 uncultured Salinivenus sp. | reverse complement strand
GTGGTCACATAGTTGTGGAGCACGTCGCTGATTTTTTGTTCGTGCATATTAACGGTTGTTCGTAGGCTGCCGATTGTCAACGTCCGCCTTCCCGCTCTCCATCAAGGTGCGGATTCCTCCCCCTGCGGAACGCTAATGTCTAGGAGTTGAAGCCACTGTCGCCCCCGCACCGGACTCAGCTGAACCACCGTTCGAGCTGCCCGGTGCGCGTCCTCCGGGCGACCGAGCGCCTGATAGACCTCTGCCAGCTGGAGGTGAACTTCTGGGTCCATCGGACACAGCTCCCGCGCCGCCTGGGCGTAGCGGAGTGCCTCCTGGTTCTTTCCGTCCGCAAGAAGGCCCTCCACTCGTTCAGCGAAGGTAATGAGGTCGTTGCTGAGCGTCATTCCAGCGTCGAGGGCCTGCTGGAGATGCTCGACGCCGTGCTCCAGATTCCCGTCGCGGACGTGCTCGATCGGCGTCTTCGTGTCGGCCGGCACGGAGGTCAGAGTGTAGGTTGTGTCCTTCCACGCAAGCGTGAGGGCGTCTGCCCCGAGACGCCGCTTCAGGAACGCCTCGCTCACGTCCATCGCCAGCGTCGTGTCGGACAGCGGATAGAGATCCGATTCCAGAAAGGCAGTGGACTCCTCGCTTCCGACAATTTGCAATCGGAGCCCGTTTTCATTCTCTCGCACTCGCGCGACGTGGACCGGAGAAAGCCGATACGTTCCCACGAAGTGCTCCTTCTCGCTCGCCGTGAGCGTGGTCGTCTTCCGGGGCTGTGGCTCGTGCCGCCGGACGGCAATCATTGCCGAGTCGACGTTCCGGAAATGCTGGTCGGACGTGAACGGAACGCGCAGGTCGGGCGCCAGGTGCGTCCGCGGGTCGTCGGGCATTCCGTCCTGATGGTAGGCGTATGACGCCAAGGCGACCATTCCCGAATTTGGAAGCTCAATGATGGTGTTCTCGCCCCAGATGTTGGGGGCGAAGCCGCTGGGTTGGCCCGCAAACGTCGCCTTCGTTTTCCGCTCCAATTGCATCGCAACGATGCCCGCCGCCGAAAACGTCCGCTCGCTGATCAGCACGTAGAGCGTGCCGCGTCGGTTGATTTTCGGGTGGTTCTGCAACAATTCGACGAGCGGCTCGGCAAGCCAGGAACTGCCTCCATTGTTGGTTCGCAGGTCGAGGACGAATTTATCGAGCGGGTGCGTGTCGGCAATCGTGCGGAGGCTGTCTGCGAGGTCCGCCACCGTCCACTCGGGCGAGGTGTTGGCAATCGTGTTGAAGTCGACGTACAAGATCTCTGTGGAGTCGCGGTACGAGAGACGGTAGTTGGGCTCGCCATTGTCCTGTTGCGTGCTTGCGGGGGACCATTGCAGGTCGGTCGGCACGTCGGGGCGGGTGTCCGAAGACGTTAAGAAGCGCACCCACTCCGGGCTGTTTAGTGGCATCGTCTCAAGGTCGACCTGCCTCGTCCGTCCGTCCGTGCTGCGGACCTGCACCGGAATTGTGTCGATCTGATCGACGATTCCGAGCGCCCGGAGCGGATTGGCAAACCAAAGGAGCCGCCCGTTGTGGCCCTCGGACGTGTACTGTCGATGCCAGCGGTTGTCGGCGCTCACGTACGGGGCGAGGGCGGCGTACACAGAATCGATTGGCGTCCCGCCGATAGAGAGCACCTCCTGACCAATCAGCTTCGGGGTGGCTGCGGACAGAACATAGACCCCGTCGCCAAATCGGTACATCCAGATGGGAAGAGCTTGCCAATCGAGGGCCGGCTGAGAGGCCCGAACGGTCGTATGCCCCGTGCCCGCAGCGGGCAGGTTCATCAATCGGAAGATCGAAAGGATTCGCTGGTCACGCGTCTGTCCGTCCACGGCCTGTTTCAGCGAATCGAGCCGATGCTCAAGGGTCCGCCCGCCGGTTGCCGTTTCTGCATACGGAAGCTGCCGGCGGATCCTCGCGGCCAACGTGTCGAGGTCGTCACGCCACGCCTCGACAGAGAGGTCTGTCGGGATGGGCTCGCCGTCAAAGACCTGAGTTGCCCGTGGATCGGTAAGGGTATGGACCGAATCTGGATCCACGGGAAGATCGGTGTTTTGGCCGTAAATAGGGGTCGAAAGAACGGTGCTGACTGTGAGGAGAAGAAGGCCGCATCGGAGAGCAATTCGCATGGAGAATGAGAACCGTATAGAACGAAGAAAAGCGTGCGGGGACCAACCCTTTTTGATCATTCATCGCGGTCAGAGAACGTTGGCGATGCCCTCTCCAAACAGGGCCCGAACCCGAGGGCCGTGCTACTCCTTCCGAAGTGACGGCGCGACCGACCTGGGAACGGACCGAGAGGAAGACAAACAGGCTTACTATTTTCCTTGCTTGCTGGGCTGATTCAGCTCTTGCAACTTTTCATCCACGTATTCGACCCGGCGAGGATTGAGGGCCCGGACCGTCCGGAAGGCGCGGGCGGCCTCCTCCGTCCGGCCGAGCGCCTTGTAGGTATCGCCGAGGTGGGCATGGGTATTCCAGGACTCCGGAAAGAGCGCTACGGCAAGCTGGTTGTAGCGGAGCGCGTCGTTTGGACGGCCCCTCGCTTCGAGCGTGTCGGCCCGCGCCGTGAGCGCACGCGTAATCCAGCTATCGAGCTTGAAGCCCGACGACCGGGCGGCGCGGAGCCGTTCGGCGGCCCGCTTGAACCGACCGGCTCGGATGTCTTCCGTTGGAAGGGTATAGGTCGAGTCGACCGGCGCGAGCGTGTAGGTGGTGTCCTTCCAGGCCAGCGTCAGTTCCGGTGAGTCGGGGCGGCGCTCCACGTACGCGTCGGTGATGTCAGTGGCGAGCCGGTTTGAGGAGCGCGCGTGCAGGTGGGACTCGATGAATGGGTGCAGGCCGGACGCCGGCCGTCCGCGTTCGACGTGAAGCTGAAGCCCGTCGCGGGTGTCTGTGACCTCCGCTCGGTGAATGGGCGATAGCCGGTAGGTCCCGATAAACGATTCTCGTTCCGCCCCCCTAAGTGAGATCGATTCGTGCGGGACCGGCTCGTGCTGCCGCACGGCGATCATCGCCGAGTCAACGTCTGAGAAGTGCTGGTCGGATGTCAGGGGCACTTGAATGTCGGGCGAGAGCTGGGGGCGCGGACTGTTCGGCAGGCCGGTTTGCCAGTACCGATACGACACGGTGCCGACGAGTTTTGAATGGGGCAGCAGAATCGGCACCGTGTCGCCCCACATGTTTGGGGCAAAGCCCCCGGGTTCCCCCACGAAGATCGTTTTCGTCCGCCGCTCCAGTTCCATCGCGAGCGTCCCCGCCGCCGAAAAGGTTTTTCGGCCGATCAGTGTGTAGAGCGTGCCCCGGCGGTCGATTTTCGGATGCCCGCTGAAGAGATCGACGAGGGGCTCCAGCAGATCGTGGTTGCCCCCGCCGTTGTTGCGCAGGTCCACCACGAGCTTGTCGAGGGGACGCGTGTCGGCGATCGTGCGGAGGCTGTCGGCCAGGTCCGCGATGGTCCAGTCGGCGGAGGCGTCCCAGACGTTGTTGAACTGCAGATAGAGCAGGTCCGTCGAGTCGCGGTAGGAGAGCCGATAGTTCCGTTTACGCGGGTGAAGGTGCGCGGGGGACCACTCCCCTTCCACCGACGCCTCCAGGGACTTTCCAAAGAGCAGTGTGGATGGCGACCACATCCCGCCAGGTGCCAGGGTTCGGGTCACTTCTTGTCCGTTCGGCGCCTGCATGCGAACCGGGATCTCATCGATCTGATCGACCACACCGACGGCCCGATAAGGCTCTGCAAACGACGGGAGCCCCCACGGAGCGAGGGCCGCAGCGACCGAATCGACCGGCGTGCCCCCAATGGACCGTACCTCGTGCCCGACGAGCTCCTCCTCCATCGCGTCGACGACGTAGTAGCCGTCGTCAAAATCAAACATCCGCACCGGCAGAAGCGACCAGTTGATCGGGCGCTGGACGAACGACAGGCCCGTATGCCCGGTGCCGGGGGCGGGGAGGTCCATCAGGTGGGCAACCGACAGGATTCGCTGGTCGCGGGTCTGCTCCGGCACGCGGCGTTTGAGGGAGTCCACCCGCCGGGCCAGCCGG
>CAZTDC010000340.1:0-4078 GCA_964612165.1 uncultured Salinivenus sp. | reverse complement strand
CGAATTGAGCGCGCGGAACAGCTGGTTGTGCTTCTTCCGGCGCACCTCGCCCAGAAGCCGTTCCTCGTTTCGGGTACCACTCTCCCGAAGATTGACGGCCGGGAAGATCCGTTTGTCGGCCATCTCGCGGTCGAGTACGATCTCGGAGTTACCGGTGCCCTTGAACTCCTCGAAGATGACCTCGTCCATGCGGCTGCCGGTGTCGACGAGCGCCGTCGCGATGATCGTGAGCGAGCCGCCGTCTTCGACGTTGCGGGCCGCCCCAAAGATCTGGCGCGGCACCTTGAGCGCCTCGGCGTCGAGCCCGCCGGAGAGGGTGCGCCCGCTGCCATCCACCCACAGGTTAAAGGTGCGGCCGAGGCGGGTCAGAGAGTCGAGCAGAAGCACGACGTCCTTGCCCATTTCCACGAGGCGCTTCGAGTGCTCCAGCGCCAGGGTCGAGACGCGGACGTGGTTGTCCTCACCCCGGTCGTTGGAAGAGGCAAAGACCTGCGCGTCGGTGGTCCGTCGGAAGTCGGTCACCTCCTCCGGCCGCTCGTCTACGAGTAACGACACGAGTTCCACCTCTGGGTGGTTCTCGGTCACGCCGGCCGCGATGTCCTTGAGCATGATGGTCTTGCCGGCCCGCGGGGGCGAGACGATGAGGGCGCGCTGCCCCTTCCCGAGGGGCGCAACGAGGTCGACTACGCGCATCGACGTGTCGTCGGGGCCCGTAATCAGGTTGAGCTTCTCGTCGGGGTAGACGCTGGCCCCGTGATCGAACGTTTTGAGCTGGGCCCACTCCTCGGGCGGCATGCCCATGACGGTGTCGATCCACCCCACCTGCATTCCGCCCTTCCGGCCGGGCTTCAGGTCCCCTTCAATGACGACCCCATCCCGCAGGTTGAACTTGCGAATGAGGGGCGGGGGCATGAACGGATCGTCGTCGTCTTTCGGAAGGTCCGGCGTCAGCTCACGCATGAAGCCGTACTTCTTGTCCCCAATGAGCTCGAGGAGTCGGCGAAATTTCTTGTTCTCGTTGTCGGACATAATCAGTTACGCGATGAGTGATGAAGCCGACAGGCGCCGGTCCGAAGGAAGCGGGCCTGCCGATACGCTACAAAAAAGATCAATGAATGAACGACACACCCGTATGCGGAGCGTGCCAGGTCCCGATCGGGTCGTCAATGCATCCCGCACGTCCCGCTAGAACAGGAGACAGTTTGCGAAGGGAGATCCCAGAGCCGGAAGCGCATTTCCGTTCGCGGCTCGTGCCTTCCCCATTTTCGACCCTTTCTCCACACGGCCCGACAGATGGCTCGGCACTGGAACAGATATCCAGAGACGAAGAAGACATCCGGAGGGACGCGACAGAAATCACCGGGGGCAGTGGAGCGCGCCTGCGCCCAACGAAGTCAGCCAAGCAGAAGAGGGACACAATTGTTCGACGGGAAAGACCACGGTCCTCACATTCAGGACCCACCCTAATGCATGCACGACCTCACATGATCGGTCGTATCAATCTCCAGACCACATACTGGGAGGCGTCCCAACCTGCGATCCGGCGTCGGAGATTGACGAACCCTCACGCCGGTGAGGGCATCCACGACGGAACCGTGACGGCTCCCAGCGCGGGAACGAACCTGGCACGAAGCCAGAAGATGGGTGCTACAATCATCAGGTGGAACGCCGCCGCATACAGATGGTTTCCCGGACTCCGCCCTGCGCTGTCCTCTTTTGCCCAGATGGCTTTCCTGTGACGTACCACGACCTGAACATCGAGGTTTTGGGTCCCGACGAGGCTCCCCCTCTCCTTCTCCTGCACGGATGGGGAAGCAGTGGTCAAAACATGCGCCCCCTCGCCCAAGCCCTTTCGGATTCGCACCAGACGCACACGATTGACCTTCCCGGTCACGGGGCCTCTCCCCCACCGCCGGAGCCATGGGGCGTTCCCGAACACGCCGAACTCCTCCATGCGTACGTGCAGGACGAGATTCAGGGCCCTGTGACCTTCCTCGGCCACTCCAACGGGGGGCGAATTGCCCTCTACATGGCCAGCACCCCCAACTTTGCCGACGCGATTGAGCGCCTCGTGCTCATCAGCCCGTCCGGCATCCAGCCTCAGCGCTCCCTGGGCTACCACGTCCGGTCCGGCCTCGCCACAACCCTGAAGGCGCCGTTCCAGGTCCTTCCCTCACCCCTCCGTGAGCCGGCGATGGACTGGCTCCGCCACTCGCTTGTGTGGAGGCTGCTGGGCTCGTCGGACTACAACACCCTGTCGGGGACCATGCGTGAAACGTTCGTCAAAACGGTCAATCATCACCTCAACGGGGCGCTTCAGCGCATTCAGGTGCCGACGCTGCTGTTCTGGGGGACCGAGGACGAGGCGGTGTCGCGCCGACAGGTGGAGGTCATCGAGGACGCGATTGACGATTGCGGGCTCGTGGAGCTGGAAGGGGCCGGGCACTACGGCCACCTCGACGACTTCAATACGGTGCTCTCGGCTACGCAGCACTTTTTGGACAATGGGTAGTGCTGCGTCAATCGCGGAAAGCGGGAGGGGGATGGGGAAAACGCCGGGATGTGTGAGTCGTGACGTGAGTAGAAGGGGAATCACGTCTTCCGCATCACGCCTCAGATCCGCTCGTTTGCCCGGCACGCAGACGACAAACACTCACTTGGTACGCGCCTCGACTGCCCAGTAGACGATGACGACTGCTCTCGCCATTCTCGCCACCATTGCCACCCTGTTTGCGGGCTGGCGCGCGATGCGGCGCACACGGTTCTTTCTCCACATCTTCCAGCTGGAGACCTACAAGTTCGACCGTTATGGCCGCTGGCTCCGGGAGAACCTGCGCTCGGCGGTGGTGCGGCTCTCACACGCGGTGGGGGCCGGTCTACTCGGGCTCGCAGCGGTCGGATTCGCGTCCTACAATTCGTCCTGGATCGCAGTCGGACTCCTTCCGCTCTGGACGCTCGCCTTCATCTCCTCACGCCGCTACCGCAGTGACCAGGAGAAAAAACCGCTGGCCTTCACCGCCCGCATGACGCGCCTTGCCGTGGCAACGGGCCTCGTGGCCGCCGTTCCTCTCTTGCTCGGCGGCCTCTACGGGTGGAGGCTGGGCGACCCGAGCGGGTTCTTCTGGTACCTCCTCGGGTTTTTCGTCACCGACCTGGGCGCCCCGATCTGGGTAGCCCTGGGCGCCACCCTCACTCACCCCATCGAGACGATCATCCAGGAGGGGTTCAAGCGAGAGGCCCGGCAGCGCCTGCGCGAGCGACCGAACCTGACGCGCATCGGCATTACGGGCTCCTACGGCAAGACGAGCACCAAATTCATCCTCGCCGAGCTGCTGCGGCAAAAATACAACGTGTACGCCACGCCCAGCTCCTACAACACCCCGATGGGCCTCTGCCTCGCCGTCAACGAGCACCTCAGGCCGGAGCATCAGGTGGCCGTATTCGAATACGGCATCCGCTACCCGGGGGATATCGACGAGCTCTGCGACATTGCTCAGCCGGACGTCTCGGTCGTCACAACCATCGGCGTGGCCCACCTCGAAACGATGGGGTCGAAAGATGCCATTCAGGAGGAGAAAAGCAAGCTCGTCGAGTACACGCGCGGCGACGGCCCGGTCATCCTGAACGCCGACGATGAGCGGGTGGAGGCGATGGCAGAAAAGGCGGAAGGCCCGGTGTGGCGCATCTCCGCCGAGGGCGATCCGGAGGCTGATGTCACGGCCCACAACGTCCGCTACGACACGAACGGCACGTCCTTCCTTGTACGCGACGACACCGGCACGGAGGCCCCCTTCCAGACGCGCCTGCTCGGCGCGCACAACGTGACGAACGTACTGCTGGCCGTGGCGGTGGGGCGCAGCATGGGCCTGCGCCTACGGCAGATGGCCCACACCGCCGAGCGCATCGAGCCCATCGAGCATAGACTGCAGTTGCGCGAGCGCGGGGACATTACCATCATCGACGATGCGTTCAACTCCAACCCGGTCGGCGCCCGCAATGCCGTCGAGATCCTCGGGCAGATGGACGGCGGTCGGCGCGTGATCGTGACGCCGGGGATGGTGGAAATGGGCGACCAGCA
>CAZTDC010000339.1:0-4100 GCA_964612165.1 uncultured Salinivenus sp. | reverse complement strand
TCTCCCAATCGAAGTGTGTCTGGGAACCTCCAGGTTGGGTACCGGCCTCCTTTCCATCTTTTGACTCTCCATTCGAGAGGTTGCTATCGTCGAGACTGGTCTCCTCGTCGCCATCTGTAGACCTGCTGACGAACTCAGGGTTATACGGTTCATCCCCATCTTGTGGCAAGAAGTACCGAACAGGGTCTTCTTTTCGAACTGCAAGTCCGCGTTCGGCAGCCATGATCAACCAGTCTTGAGCTTGGCAGAGACGAAGGTCATCAAAGTATTCTCGGAGATCTTGTCCCTTCCGAGGCTCCTGTAATAAATGTTTTATCAGGGGCCAGACGAAAGGAAGAAGCTCTGCCTCACCGGGCTCACTCTCTTCTAAGTACTCCCTTACGTCGATGGGAGATACTGCGTCCTTGTCTGTCTCTTCTGTGTCTTCCTGGTCGTCCGGTTCTCCTTCTTCTACATCCGCTTCATCGGTGTTAGCTAAGGATCGAACGGAGGATTGAATGTCCGTGAGAGGAGTTGCCGTGAACAACCGCTCCTCCAGGTCGACGCCCTCCCGAAGTATGCGCCGATCTATCGGGCGTCCTCCTTTCTCGATCAACTTCCTGTTTCCCTTCGGAATCGGGGGTTCCGCCCGCACGGATAGGGGAACCCACTCGTGTTTAAGATTCTCGGTCGCTCCACTCCATGTCCCGCCGCTACCGTGGGCTGAGTGGGCAACAATAGCACCATCACTCAGGGCATAAATGTGCTTGTTTCTGTCCATTGCCTTCCAGACCTGAAATCCAGAATCTGGATGATAGGCAGAAACCAGTGTCAACCGTTCCTCCGTGATCGCCTCGCGATACTTCTTTTTGCGAGCGGTTTTCGCTAAACCATTCGCAAGCGCCCCGATGACCATTCCGCCAGCCTCAAGCGCAGCATCCATGGAGGCCTGATCGACTCCTCTTGCGCCACCGGACACGACGGCGATCCCTTGGTCCGCACACCGGCGCGCAAGGTCTCGGATAAACGAGAGAGCAGCGTCGTCGGAATCCCGAGAACCGACCATGCTTGCTCCTCCAAACTCAAGCAGTGACTGATCACCAATACCGTAGAGTACGGGAGGGGCCAAGTGCTTCAATCGACGCCGAAACCGAGTCGGATAATCGTCATCGGAGCGCGTCAGAATCCACCCCCCCTTGTTTGTCCACTCTTCGACCGCCATCGCAAGCGCGGTACCTCGGTCAAGCAGGGTATGGAGGCGCGTCTCGGTGATTTTCCCGTCTTCTCCAAAGACGGAGAGCTGCTCCCGACCAGACGAGTCGAGCAGGTCCGCTGGTCGCATGTCGTTGTTATGAAGCCAGTTCGCCACCTCGTTGTACTGATTGCGCGTGAGGGGCTTAACGTCACTATCATTGTCCCCAAGGCGCCCACAGAGGAGAAAGATCGCCTGGGCGTCGGGGGCAAGCTCGTGCGCTTGTGTGTCCATGGAATTACGTAGAGGTTGGTGTTGTCTTCGCGAGTGCAAACGGATACACAGGTCCTGCACCTGCCTCTTTCAGCAGGGCCGTAACCACAGTTAGCGTCCACCGGGAGTCGACCGTGTCATCGACGAGAAGAGCAGGCCCGTCGCGGACACCTCTTTCTTCAACGTCGAAGACGCCATCCAAATTCCGGGTTTGCTGCTCTGTGTTCTCCATTTCTTTCTGGGGCCGGTTTTCCGCTACTTTCTGAACGCACGGGATAAACTCCAGGTTCAACGCCTCTGCGAGACGTTGTGCGTATTCAGGAACCAGATGGGGATTGTTGTTTGAGGGAACGCACGTCACCCACTGGGGAAAAGGATCCGGCTCCCACCGTCGTTCAATCATTTGCTTCGCAGCCTTGACAAGCCGATTATCGAATCGCCCATCATGGTACTTCCCTTTCTTGACGAGCTGTCCCCACCCGGCGTCCCCCCAGATTGAGAGCGCCCGTCCTTCTTCTGCCTGGAGGTGATCCTCCATGGTAAAGCCGTCGTTTTCCCAGCCGTAGGTCGAAAACGCATCCGACCATGGCCATTGCTTCCGGGGCTCAATTGGAACCTCGCTCCGTTGCAGGAATCTCGCCGCTTCGACGGCAAGATCTTCCGGGACGGTCTCGGGGATCAACGGTTCTCCAACACAAGAAGCGCAGATCCCGCAGTCCTCAGCATGAGGGTCATCAAGGGCTCGCTGGAGAAATGCCATCAAGCACCCGTCGTGCTCCATGTATTCCTGCATCTCCCGCTGTTCTTCTCGACGGAGTTGCTTAATTGCCTCTACCTTCTCTCGGTTGGGCGAGTACGGAACGGGGGTGCGATACCACCGCGTATTCTCCTTTTCGACGGGCGACCGGCCCCGAACAGAAAGCAGTTTCAGGACGTGCCGAATGTCTCCTCGCCGGAGGTTGACCCGCTTTTCGATCTCTCGCACTTTGAGTCCGCGGTCGGCCTCTTCGAGGGCTCCAAGAACCTCGTCAACGTGGGCCTCCGCCGGAAACGAGGTCCGGATAAAGTAGTCGATAATGTCGTCGTCCTCAGCGCCGTGGAGAAGGACCCCGTATGCCGTATTTCCATCACGACCGGCGCGTCCCACCTGCTGGTAGTAGTGCACGACCGATCCGGGTCGTTGATAATGAATCACAAACCCCAGATCGGGCTTGTCGAATCCCATCCCCAGGGCCACTGTCGCAACCAGGGCTTTCACGTTGTTATCGAGCAGGGCATCTTCAAGGGCCTCCCGCTCGTCTGAGTCTCTTCGTCCGGAGTAGGACGGAGCGTCAATTCCTTGAAGCTGTAGCCATTCGGAAATCCGGCGAGTATCTCGGACCGTCAGCGCATAGATAATTCCGCTTCCTCGAATGTCTGGGACGTGCTCGGCGAGCCAGGCCATCCGGTCCGTCGGGCTTTCCATTTTGACGTTTTGAAGACGGAGACTGGACCGAGCCAGTGCACCACGCGAGACTGTGACGCCTGGCCCAATTTGCTCCGCCACGTCCTCGACGACTCGATCATTGGCCGTGGCGGTCGTGGCCAGGACTGGCACGTTGCTCGGCATGGCCTGGAGAATGCGGGTAATGCGCTGGTAGTCGGGGCGAAAATCGTGTCCCCAGTCCGAAATACAGTGTGCCTCGTCGACGACAAACAGCCCAACCCGGTCGGCTACGTAGTCCAGAACGCGGTCGCGAAAGCCCTCATTGGAAAGCCGCTCGGGGGAAATGAGAAGAATGTCCACGTCTCCTTGGCGAACCTCCCGTTCAATCCGGTCCCACTCGTCCCGATTTGACGAGTTTATCGTCTCTGCTTCGACGCCGATCCGAGAGGCGGCTTCAATCTGATTCCGCATCAAGGAGAGAAGCGGGGAGATCAAAATGGTCGGTCCTGCTCCCTGATCACGCAAAAGACGGGTTGCCAGGAAGTAGACCATGCTTTTCCCCCACCCGGTGCGCCGCACGAGGAGGAGGGTCTCTTGATCTTCGACAAGATCCCGAACGGCCTCCCACTGCCCATCTCGAAATGTTGCCCGATTGTTATCCAGAGCTTGACGAAGGTAGTGGAGCGATTTGTCACGTAGAGACATGGGAATGTTCATGAGGTAAAGCTGGCCGACAGAAAACAGAGAAGAGAAGTCAGCACAATTCGAGCGAGAGTCGAAATCGGTGGCACGTAGCTTTATTTATTTAAATCGTTTAATAAAAACCCAAAAGCGGTAGCTAGCCTTACAATTTTCTGATTTAGCTGCTTCTCCACGCATTAAGCCTCCTACAGACTCTCCACGCGCTGCTGCTCCTGCTGACGCACGTCCTTGAGCTTGGGCTTGTGATTATCGATACGTCTACCTAGCTCTTTGCGACTTATAAGTTCTACCCCGGTCTCTTCCGCCATCTCGCGTGCACCACCGGTATACCGTGGGGCGCTGGTGACGACGAACTTGTCCTCGAACGTCGCTTCGAACTTCCTTTCGTAGAAGGGAGCGGCACTGTATACCTCACGTACAGGATCTGGGCCAACGGCATCGCTCCGGCGTTTGGCTTGTATCAGAGTTCCGCTCTCTTCCTGAAAGGCAGCTACGTCTGCTCCACGGTCACTCTGACGTGGGGTGAGA
>CAZTDC010000338.1:0-4128 GCA_964612165.1 uncultured Salinivenus sp. | reverse complement strand
AGACGATGGCGAAGAGGTCGCCGCCGAGGCCGTTGCCGGTGGGCTCCATGAGGCCAAGGGCGGCGTTGGCGGCGATGGCTGCGTCGACGGCGCTGCCGCCCTTCTGTAGCACGTCCACGGCAATCTGGGACGCGAGCGGCTGGCTCGTGGCGGCCATGCCGTTGGCGGCCGTGACGGGACTGCGGGCATAGGACTCGCCCGTGATCCGGTCACCGCCGCCGTCGCCGGATTGGGCAAGGACGGGCGTCATCAGGAGGGCTGCGAGGAGAGGAACGAGGACGGTCGTACGGAGGGAGTACATCGGTTGGGGTGGGACAGTGGGACAACTGGTTCTTCCTGCAACGTATGGACTGTACGACAGATAGGAAAGTACGCCGATTCGTTGTCTCGGTCGACGGGAACGACTCTGACAGTCCGTCTGAGGAGCAGGCCAGAGCCACATGCAGGTTTTTCCGCGCTTGCGCGTGTTCAGGGCTTCATGATCTCCGAGCAGGTAGAGGGGCCTTCTTCAGAGGACGACAACCGCTCGTCTCAAACAGAATTGCGGTGGAGGGCTACCGCACCCGGACGCGCTGGCCGGGGCGAAGATTGTTGGAGCGAAGGTCGTTGACGTTCTTAATCTGCTGGATCGAGGCGCCGTACTGACGGGCAATTTCCCAGAGCGTGTCGCCCTGCTGTACCGTGTGGTACACAGCTGATGATTCCTCGGTCGATGTCTCCGACGCGTCTGCAAGGCGCGCCTCGGTAACGGCCCGTCCGCCCATCGTGAGCCGGTTTGTGACGGCCGTCACGCCGTCCACCTGCCCGGCAATGCGCTCGGCGCGGCGGTACTGGTCGGGCGTGTTGACGTCGCCGCGGAGCACGAGGTGGCCGGTTACGACGGTGGGGCGAAACGGAAAGACGCGAAGGCTGGACTCCCGGATCAGCGCCCGCTTCACCTTCGCCTCAATGCTGGTGTCGGAGAGCTTCTGCGCCACGGAGCGATCGTCGTTCTTCTCGACCTCCGTTGGGGGCGAGGGATCCGGGGACGCGGTTTGCGAGACCGTCTGCGTTGTTGCAGACGAGTCCGTGGAGGCGGAGTTGGGCGACCGGTCCGAGCTACTACAGGCAGACAGGAAAAGACTGCCGCTCACGACCGTCGCGAGGAGAAGCGGAAAGGAGGAGAGCGATCGCGTAGTCAAGGGAGCAGCTGGGCGAGATTTGCAGAGAGACCTGCGAGGGTTTGAACGACAGGACTACGCACAGGGGACGGCAAAAGTTGTCGTCCCGCCGGTCAATCTGAGCCAAAGCCAAGGGGGGAAAGGGACCTCTGACTCCAGCCCTTTGCTCTGACCCCAGACCCTCGGAGGGGGGCTCGCGTGACCGCAGGCTAGGCTCCCACCGCCACGTCCTCCGATTCCGGACTGGGCTCGACGGTGCCGTGCTCGGCGAGCCACCGCTCGGCGTCGATGGCGGCCTTGCAGCCAGTGCCTGCTGCCGTGACGGCCTGCCGGTACTCGTCGTCCTGCGCGTCGCCGGAGGCAAAAACGCCCGGCACGTTCGTGTAGGTCGTCTCGCCTTCGGTGAGAATGTACCCCTTCTCATCCATATCGAGCCAGCCCTCGAAGGGGCCGGTGTTCGGTGTGTGGCCAATGGCGAGGAAGAAGCCGGTCACGTCGTCCATGGTGTAGGTCCTGCCGGTCTCGTTGTTGATGACCTCCAGCCCTTCGACCGACTGGTCGCCGAGGACGTCGATGACCTCCGTATTCCAGACGAACTCGATCTTGTCGTTTTCAAAGGCGCGCTCCTGCATAATCTTCGAGGCGCGGAGCTCGTCGCGGCGGTGGATGACGTAGACCTTCTCAGCAAACTTCGTGAGGAAGGTGGACTCTTCCATCGCGCTGTCGCCGCCGCCCACCACGGCCACCGTTTCGCCGCGAAAGAAGGACCCGTCGCAGGTGGCGCAGGCGGTCACGCCCTTCCCGATAAGGCGCTGCTCGTTTTCGAGCCCGAGGTACTTCGCCGAGGCGCCCGTCGAGATGATCACCGTCTGGGCGTAGATCGGCGTCTCTTCGTCGATCAGCAGGCGGAACGGTCGCTCCCGGAAGTCGACGTGCGTGACGGTGCCGTAGCGGGAGTCGGTGCCAAAGCGCTCGGCCTGCTCCTGGAAGCGGTCCATCATCTCCGGTCCCAGGACGCCTTCCGGAAAGCCCGGATAGTTTTCCACGTCGGTCGTCGTGGTGAGCTGTCCGCCGGGCTCCGGTCCCATGTAGATCACCGGTTCAAGGTCGGCGCGGGCCGTGTAGAGGGCGGCGGTCCAACCCGCCGGTCCCGTACCAATGATGACGACGTCATGGTTCTCCGCCTCCGAGAAGTCGACCTCCTCGAAGACCGTGAGGTCCGGGTGCTGTTGTCCGTTGGTGTAGGTTCCGTTCTCGCGCATGGCAGTGTTGGATTGCGAAGGAAAAGCCCAAAGGGATTTGGGGGCGCGTTAACAGTTCCCCCTTTTGCCGCTCCACACGTGGTTTCGGCCTCTCCGTTGGCCGGGCCCAATCCCAGTCGATGCTGAATTCCGGTCAGCACCTATTTAGCACAGGGGGTGGAGCGGTCACGTCCGTTTCGCGGGACATGGAAGCGACGAATGTCGCGGACGCCTCATTAAGACGTCTCACGACATCCGTTTTTGGTGCTCCCAATCCGTTACGCAGGCTGGCCTGCGAGCTCCTCGAGCGTGTCCTTCAGGGGCTTCTTGCCGGAGGCGCCAACGAGCGTTTCTTGTACCTCGCCGTCCTTGAAGAAGAGCAGGGTCGGGATGGAACGGACGCCGTACTGCTGGGCGACCTGCGGGTTTTCGTCTACGTCGACCTTACCGACCTTGGCGCGACCCTCAAATTCGTCGGCCAGATCCTCGACGATGGGGGCAATCTGGCGGCAGGGTCCGCACCACGTGGCCCAGAAGTCCACGAGTACGGGCTGGTCGGAATTCAGGACTTCGTCCTCAAAGTTGTCGTCGGTCAGCGTCGTGATGTTGGCATTCTCAGCCATAGGAATATGTCGTTATGTATGGAAGAAAGAGCGTGCGCAAACCGTTCGAAATGATACCGCAGCGTGACGCGTGCGGTTTCCTCTCGATGCACTCGGTTGTATGCTGATACAATAAATTGATGAGTACCGAACAATTCCGGCGTTTACTTCCTCTCAGCGTACGTGAGAGTGTGCCAGTGCCGAAAATCGTTACAAACACCGGGCGCCGTTTGTCCGGCCGTCGCGGTGCGTACCCCGAATCGTAGCAGAACCTTTGCGATGTCCGGGGCTCGTCGTGGGTTCAAAATTCGGCTCCTTATCTACTTCGAGAGAGTAGCCAAAAACATGCCGAATGAGGATGGTGCCAGCCTGTCAGAAGTGCAACACTAGTGAGATAGGGAAAGGAAGAGCGGAATGGCCGGAAAGAGATTCATTTTCTGGTCCACTCGTCACTCTCTGCAGCCTTGGCATGCTTGCTCGAATTCGGTCATTCCTCTACGGCGTCCGGAATAGCGGACTCGTACGGTGCAGCGAGGGTCGGGCGATCGGTGTCGATGACGGAGGTGTCCCCCACCGTGACCTGCACGGCGGGCTCGGCCGTGACCGTACCGAGTCGGTGGGCCTGCACGGCGTCGCGGTCGGCGAGCGTCGCCTCCAGCACGTCCACGTCGCCCGGGCGAAACGATAGCACTACTCGGGACTGGGCCTCCCCGAAGAGGACGGCGTCAAGGCGGGCATCGGTTTCCGGCAGGCTCACCTCCAGTCCCAGGCCGTCGGAGTGGATGGCCGACTCGGCCAGGCAGACGGCTAGGCCGCCGTCGGACACGTCGTGGGCGTGTTGGATGATGCCCTTGCGGATGAGGGTGCGCGTGGCCTCCTGAACGGCCACTTCTTCGTCGAGGTCGAGGTGGGGCGCGTCGCCGGTCGTGCGGTCGTGGACGAACGACAGGTACTCGGTGCCGCCGATGCTGTCGGAATGCAGCCAGTCGGTCGGGTGTAGCAGAACGAGCACGTCGCCGGGCTGCTTGAGGTCGGCGGTGGTGGGCTGGACCGAAAGGTCGTCGACGACGCCGAGCATGCCGACGGTGGGGGTGGGGAAGATGGCGCCCTCGGGGTGCTCGTTGT
>CAZTDC010000337.1:0-4155 GCA_964612165.1 uncultured Salinivenus sp. | reverse complement strand
GTCGACTCTTTCCACGACTCCGTCTCGCTGTACTCGGGATTCTGCGTGAGGTAGCCGGGCCCCGTCTTGATCACGCGCCCACTTTTCACGTCTTCCTGTCCGGAGACGGAGGCAGGAAGGACGAGTCCAGCATCAGTCTTCTCCTCGCCGGTTTGCGGTCGAACGAGGACGCGGTCACCTACGACGATAAGCTCCGCCATAACAGAGAGAGGGCTCGTGGGGGAGAAGGTGCGGAGCGCAGTGACATTCTGCGCGCAACGACGGCCCTAACGAGACGGGCGCGCAGAGGATTCCGCCCGGCGACAAGTTTGCACAGAACATACACATCCCCCTGCCCGGCAAGCCCGAGGTCAATACTGACACCAACACCCGGTCGAATTGGCCCCCTAGATGAAGTGAATCACGACGAACACGAGGAGACTCACGACCCCCGCAGCAAGGGCCATCAGCCGAATCGTGCGGTCAACTGGATTTGTCATGGCGGTGGGGATTAATCCAATGGATAAGGTGGGATAATCCAGATCCGGAAAGAGTATAATAAACTTTCGGATGGATTCAAAATTTCTGGACCCGCCTTTCATTATCTCACGATTATGCTTCGATGAGACGGGGGATGGCGTTGTATGCCTCCTTTTGCCGGACTCACAGACACCCTCGGCTTTTTGTGACGGATTTGTGAAATTGGGCAAGAGACATGCCACCCTGCACTCCCCGTTTAAAATTCAGAGGGGCCGAGGGCAGCTTGACCCTCCTCTTTCCCTATTTTTGCTGAGAGGAACGTGCAAATCCAGACTGCATCAAGGAGGTAGTCGGATCGTTTCTAGCATACGGTGCAAGTGTCGTGTTGCCGTGGAGGTGGCGATTCGAACGGCGTACTGTTATTTTGCAAACTCAAACACTGAACCCACCTTCACTACATCCTCGCCGACCGTTTGTGTGCCTATGTTTCGACAAGGCGTTGCTTTCGTGCTTGCTCTTTTTCTCGTGCTGCCCGTCTGTGCACAGGATCGTCCGCAGCTCCGGCGCGACGCCGACGGGCTTTCGACGCGTCGCCCGGTGGCGACCTATTCGATTGTCGCGCGCGATTCGTCGACGGGACGGATGGGCGTGGCGGTCCAGTCGCACTGGTTTAGCGTCGGGTCGGTGGTGCCGTTTGCGGAGCCGGGCGTCGGGGCGGTAGCCACCCAGTCGTTCGTCGACCCTCGCTACGGGCCGCTCGGCCTGGAGCTCATGCGATACGGGCGCACGGCGAAGGAGGCCCTGAAGGCCCTCGTGACGACCGACGACGGGCGCGCCGTCCGCCAGGTGGCGATGGTCGACGCGAACGGGACCGTGGCCGCCCACACCGGAGACGACGCGGTCCAGGAAGCGGGCCACCAAACCGGAGCGCAGTACTCTGTTCAGGCCAATATGATGGAGAACGAAGCGGTGTGGCCGGCAATGGCTGAGGCATACGAGTCGGCCGAGGGCGACCTGGCCTCGCGCCTAGTGGACGCCCTGGAAGCGGCGCAGGCAGAGGGAGGCGACATTCGCGGCAAGCAGTCCGCGGCCCTGCTCGTCGTGCGGGCGGAGCCGACGGGCCGGCGTTGGGAGGATCGTGTCTTCGACCTGCGCATCGAGGACCACGAGGCGCCGGTGAAGGAACTGAAGCGGCTCGTGCGCCTGCAACGGGCCTATCAGAAGCTGAGTGAGGGCGATGAGCACGTGACCCAGGGGGACGTGCAGGCGGCGATGGAGAGCTACCGCGCGGCCATGGACCTCGTGCCGGACGAGGCGACCGAGGGCGAGGCGCCGTTCTGGGTCGGCGTTACGCTGGCGAGCGAGGGACGCGTGGACGACGCGATTCCATACCTGCGCCGGGCCTACCAGCAGCGGGAGGAGTGGGCGACGCTCATCGAACGCCTTCCGGAGGCGGGCCTGCTGCCGGACATGGACCTGGCCAAGCGCCTCCAGAAGGCGATGATGTCCGAACAGGAGGAGTAAGGGGGGTTCTGCTACCGCCGCACCGGTTCCCCGGGGATAGACTTCGGAAGAGGGGTAAGGGGTGCGAGTTGAGAGGTATGGGCCCTCCTTTCCAAATGGGGTTGTCTTCCATTCGACTCCTCCTTTTTTCCAATCGGAATGTTCAGGAAGAGGGCGTGGTGGGGTGGGCATCCTCGTCGAGGAGCCAGACGAACCGTTCGCGCGGACGGACGCGGGTGATGGGAAGCGCGTCGTCGCCTTCGTCGAGCACCTTCCGTACCGTCTCTCGCTTCGACTCTCCAGATACCAGGGCGAGCGCCTGCCGCGCGTCGTTGAACACCGGGAGCGTGCACGTGAGCCGCTGCGCGATGGCGTGGCGAGGCGGAGCAGAGACGGCCCGGACCCAGTTCGGATCGTTGGAGGTGGGATCGTGCTCGGGGAAGAGAGAGGCGGTATGCCCGTCCGCGCCCATGCCGAGCAGGACGAGGTCGAACGTATGAGGCCGATCGGCGAACGCTGCGTAGAGCGTGTCTTCGTAGGCCGCGGCGGCCGCGTCGGGGGTTCCGTCCGTCGGCATCGGGTGCACATTCGTGTCGGGACTGTCGACCCCCTCGAGAAGCGTCTCCCGGACCAGGCGAACGTTGCTCTTCGGATGGTCATGCGGCACGAAACGCTCGTCGCCCCAGAAGAGGTGAATCTGCTCCCAGGGCAGGTCTGCCTCGGCCAACAGTTCGTACACTCGGCGTGGGGTGCTCCCCCCTGCGAGGGCCATCGCGAACTGGTCCTGGTCGGCCAGCGTCTCGGCCATGAAGGTCCGGATCCGCCGGGCTGCGTTCGTGCTCAGGGACTCGTAATCTGGATAGACGTCAACGACCATGGGAAAGCACCAGGGTGTGGCCCGTCATTCGAGTTTGCATCCGTTCCGTCCAACTGGTCCGAACTCGCTACCGTCCGCTCGAACGCCGGCGGAGCCCTCTCGACCGATTTGACCACTTGTCCTTTGAGTAGGTGAATGTCCGATTGCATTACGCGGTCTGGAGGGTGGGCTGGGGGGTGGTGGGCAGCGTGAAGCCAAACGTCGAGCCCTCGTCCTGCGTGCTCTCGACGTTCAAGGTGCGGTCGTGGGCAGCCAGGATGTGCTTGACGATGGCGAGCCCGAGACCCGTGCCTCCCTGGTTCCGGGAGCGACTCTTGTCCACGCGATAGAACCGCTCGGTGAGCCGCGGTATGTGCTTCTCGGGAATGCCAAGCCCATCGTCCACCACGCTAATCTGCACGTCGTCCCCCGAGTGGGCTCGAGCGCGGAGCGTCACCGTCCCGCCCTCTTCATTATATTTGATGGCATTGTCGGCCAGGTTCACGATCACGCGACGGATGCGCTCCCGGTCGCCGTAGACGGCGGGGAGGTCGTCGTCCACGTCGGCATGGAGGGCAATGCCGTTCTCGTCGGCCTTCAACTCCAGAGACTCCTGCACCTCCTCAAAGACACCGGCTACCTCGAACTCCGCCTTCGACATCTCCAACTCGCCGGTTTCGATCTTCGTGATCGCCGAGAGGTCGCGGGCGAGATTTTCGAGGCGGGTGACGTTGTGGAGGATTTTTTTCAGGAAGGTTCGGTTGACCTCTTCGTCCTCGAGGGCGCCGTCGAGGAGCGTTTCCGCGAAGCCCTGGACGGAGAAGATCGGCGTTTTGAGCTCGTGGGAGACGTTGCCGATGAACTCGCGCCGGTAGCTCTCCCGCTCTTTGAAGTCCTGGATCTCGTTTTCGAGCTTCTGGCCGGTGCGATAGATCTCCCAGAGCAGCGAGTCGAGCTCGTCGTTCCGGGGGCCGGCGGGGGCGGCGAGGTCGTCGAAGGCGTGTTGTCGAATCTGGTGGAGGGTGGCGTGGGCTCGCCGGAGGCGTCGGTGCACGGCGTAGTGAGCGGTGCCGTACGCCACGACGCCCGTTCCGAGGCCGGCAGCGATTCCCGTCCACACCGACACGCCCAGCCCGAAGACGCTCCCGAGCGCCGTAGCGAGGGCCACCGGCCCGGCGACCTTGAGGGCAAGTTGGCTCACGAAGGACGGAAGCCACCGGTCCAGCATCGTCGTGCGCATGGCAGTGTTGGGCATCGCGTCAAAAAGGCCCTTCGTTCTGATACCTGACGGCCCCAGACGGGCGTTCCCCGTCCGCCCCCGCTGCAGATTATGATAT
>CAZTDC010000336.1:0-4180 GCA_964612165.1 uncultured Salinivenus sp. | reverse complement strand
GGCGGGCCTACTACGCGGAGCTCGACGACCTCGGCTCGTTCCTGTTCGAGGACTATGTGCGCAACCGGCGGAAGCACATGCGCTGAGCGGGGCGCTCTTCGGTTTGAGGAAGGGAGTCGGTTTGTGAGCGAAGTGCGTCAGCGCATGATTCGTATCGCGGATTTCGTAAATGTCGCCGGAGGCAGGGCCGGCAATACGAAATACGCAACACGCAATACGCTGGGGAATAGGAGCAGTGCGCGGTGTGTGTAGGCGTCGGTCGTGCGCTGTAGATTGATCATCGCACGCGTCGTCTGGGGGTGTCGCTTCGCACTTCGGTCTTTTCTCCAACCCGCTCCAGTTCGCCAGCATGCGCATTCCCTTCTCCCCGAAGCAGAGCCTCGGCCAGAACTTTCTGCACGACCCCAATATGGCCGAGAAGATCGTGGGCACCCTGGAGGCGCCGCCGGACGCGCACGTTGTGGAGGTGGGAGCAGGCACGGGGACGCTGACGGACCTGCTTGCCGAGCGCTACGACCGCCTCACGGCCCTGGAGATCGATGAACGGGCGGTTGAGGTGCTGCGGAACGAGTATCCGACCGTGGATGTGCGGGAGGAGGACGTGCTGGAAACGAACTGGCCCGCTCTCGCCGCCGAGTACGACGGGCCCCTCTACGTCATCAGCAACATGCCGTACTACCTTACCAGCGAGCTGCTCTTTGCCCTGCTGGAAAATCGAGCGCACATGGCGGAGGCGGTGCTCACGATGCAGGAGGCGGTGGCCGAGCGGTTGGTGGCGGAGCCGAAGACGAAGGCGTACGGCATTCTCAGCGTCCTCCTCCAGCTTTTTGCCAACCCCACGCTCTGCTACTCGGTGCCGCCGCAGGTCTTCAAGCCGCAGCCCGACGTGTCGAGCGCCGTGGTGCGCCTGACGTTTGGAGAGGCAGACGCACCGGAGGGCCTCGCGCTCGATGATGTGCGTCCCTACGTCCGAGCGGCCTTCAACCAGCGGCGCAAGATGCTCCGCAACAGCCTGAGCGCCTGGGTCAAGGAGCAAGACGTGGAATTGCCGCACGACTGGGGACGGAAGCGGGCCGAGGCCTTGACGCCCGGTGACTTTGCGGAACTGGCTCGGTTCCTGACCGCTCGAACCGACCCAGTAGGTGGTCAGTAGGGAAAAGGCGTCGTTGCTGTTCACGTCTTCATTCGTCACTGGCATGTCTCCCTCTCCCACGAATCCGGCTCCCTCCCTCACGCGCGATGGATCCGGGCCCAGCGGTCTGCTGGAACTCGACGAGTCCGTTGTAGACGACCTCGTGGTGCTCCTGGAGGAGGACCAACGAGGCATGGTGCTCAACCTGGTGGCGGATTTGTACCCGGCCGACGTGGCCCTGCTGCTCCGGCACCTGCCCTCCGTTGAGGCAAAGCGGCTCTTCCGGTGGCTTCCACCCGAGCTGGCAAGTGAGACGGTGACGGAGATGGAAGATGCCTTCCGCGCCTCGTTGTTGGAAGGACTTCCGGAACCGGTCCTCACCGACCTGATCGACGAGCTCGACACCGACGACGCGGTCGACGTCCTGGCGGACCTCTCCGAAGAGCTGGCCCTCCAGCTGCTCCCTGAGCTGGAGGACGCCGACGACCTCACCGACCTTCTCGAATACGGGGAGGAGACGGCCGGTGGCCTCATGGCGCGAGAGTACGTGACCGTTCGGCCGGATTGGACGCTCCAAGATGCTACCGAGGAGGTCCGCCGCTACGCCGACGACGTGGACGAGATCTATACCGCGTATGTCGTCGATGAGACCGAGATGCTGGTGGGGGTCGTCTCTCTGAAGCAGCTTCTCCTCTCCCCCGCGTCGGTCCCGGTGCGCGACATCATGGAGACGGACTTTATTTCCGTGTCGGTGGACGTGGACCAGGAGGAAATTGGCGAAATCGTGCAGCGATACGACCTCCTGTCCGTGCCGGTTGTGGACGAGGGGGGACGCATGATGGGACGAATCACGATCGACGACGTCGTGGACGTGATTCGTGACGAGGCCGCCGAGGACATTCAGCTCATGAGTGGACTGACGGGGGAGGAGGAGACCGTCGACACGGCCATGCAGGTGAGCCGCGGGCGGCTTCCCTGGCTCATCGTGGGCCTGGTGGGATCGGGCATGTCGGGGGTCGTGATCGGTACCTTCGAGGCGACGCTCCAGCAGGCCGTCGTGCTGGCCACGTTCATTCCCATCGTCACGGCCATGGGCGGAAATGCGGCGGTCCAAAGCGCGGCCATTGCCGTCCAGGGCCTGGGCTCTGGCGAGCTCTGGTTGAGCGATGCCTTCAAGCGGCTGGGCAAGGAGATGGTCGTGGCGCTCCTCAACGGGACTGTCATCGCCGGGCTGCTCTGTGGCACCGTCGCGGCGCTCGGGATGGGCAACATCGTCATGCTGGTGGCCACCCTCGGCCTCACTATGCTGTCCGTCAGCCTCGTGGCCACCACGAACGGGGCCCTCATCCCGTTCCTGCTGACGTGGCTGGGGGTGGACCCGGCCAGCGCGATGGGACCGTTCGTCACCACCCTCAACGACATCGTGGGGCTTGCGATCTACTTCCTCATCGCCACGGCCCTGTACCTGTAGGGAGCCGGGCGATTGTGCGTAAAAATCTCATTCGAGCGGAGGTGCCGCAGGCGGGTATCGATTAGGAGGGTCTGAGGGGAGGACGAGCCTGGCTCCTCAGTCCAGCTTGTCGTGAGGCCAGTAGCGGCATTCATTCTCGGTTCACAAAGCCCAGAAACACCCACCCGGTGCGTAGATTGCAGTACCCAATTTATATTCAATTAATCAATTGAAAGATGGATAACGATCGGAAGCGTGCCTTCAAGGACGAAATTTACGAGCAGTTCGCCCGCATCGGGAAGGCCTTCTCCAGCGCCTCCCGGTTGGAGTTGATCGACCTGCTGGCTCAGCGGGAGCGGACCGTCGACGAGCTGGCGAAGGAGACCGAGATGTCAGTCGCCAACACGTCCCGTCACCTCCAGGTGCTGAAGGGGGAGCGCCTCGTGCGGCGGCGGAAGGAGGGGACCCGCGCCTACTACACCCTCGCCGGGCCGGAGGTGTACCGCGCCTGGAAGGCCGTGCGGACCCTGGCGGAGGCCCGGTTGGCGGAGGTCGAGGAGACCGTGCAGCGCTACCTGTCTGATCGGGAGGAGATGGAGGCCCTCTCGCCGGAGCAGCTGGAAGAGCGACTGGAGCAGGACGACGTGCTCGTCCTGGACGTGCGGCCGGAGGAGGAGTACGAGGCCGGGCACATTCCGGGCGCCCGCTCGATTCCGATCGATCAAATCGAAGAGCATCTCGAGGAGTTGCCCGACGACAAAGAGATTGTGGCCTATTGCCGAGGTCCATACTGCGTGTACTCCGACGATGCCGTCCGGCAGCTACGGGAGGAGGGACGCAAGGCCCTTCGCCTCACGGAGGGCCTTCCCGACTGGCTGGTGGAGGGACGGTCGGTCGAAGGTGGGGCGTAGAGCGGGTCTCGTAGTAAGGGGGACCCGAGAACGGGAAAGAGTCTTGTTCTTAAAATCAATTACTCAATTGATCAACTACTAACTGGAAGTCGATTGGGTGGTCTACCGAATTTGCCTGCACTGAACGGGTCGGGCTCTGGGGCCACCGGCGTTATCAGATGGAGCCTTCCTCGGTAGCGGGTTCCGCGTCATCGCTTCCTTCAAATCTCCTTTTGCAGTTATGACTTCCGAAAACCAGACCACCTCTTTGGATGCGTCCTCCAACTGGACCCAGTGGTGGAATCGGACCCGGTACCAGCTCTACGCCCCGATTTACGACGAGGTGGCCCGGCCGATGGAGAGTGGTCGGAAGCGAGCCATCGAGAAGCTCGCCCCCACCGCCGACGACCGCATCCTGATTCTCGGTTGCGGGCCCGGCTCCGACCTCGAGTACCTGCCCTCGGAGGCTTCCATTACGGCCATAGACGCTGCGTCGGCCATGGTGCGCCGGGCCAACGGGCGGGCCGAGGCCCTCGGTATGGACGTGGACGCCCGGGTGGGGGACGCCCAGGAGCTGTCGTTCGACGACGATGCGTTCGACATCGTGTTGCTCCACCTGATCCTCTCGGTCGTGCCGGACCCGGAAGCGGTGGCCGCCGAGACGGCTCGCGTGCTCGCCCCGGACGGTCGCGTGTCGATCTACGACAA
>CAZTDC010000335.1:0-4189 GCA_964612165.1 uncultured Salinivenus sp. | reverse complement strand
TCGAGCCACTGCAGCGCGGAGCGGATCAGCTCGTCCATCGATGAGACAAAAGGCAGGTCGGTGAGTGTAATATCCGGCCGGCAAAACACGGCATCCGGCGGGACGTTCCTCCTTCGGCAAAGCACTTGCGGCAGACGTCAAAAATCTCCCAAAAACCAAGTTGGGGATCTCGTCTGAACGCTGCTCTGTGTATACTTCCTGTGACAAAATGTTCGCGGCCTTCCGCGCGACGGCCGTTTTCTCCGAACAGCCTGTTCGATCAATGCCCGTTCCTACTCCCTCCACCACACCATTCGACGCCGACGCGTTTTCAACCGACCGGTTCGTGCTCGACTGTCGGGGCCGCCCGCTCGACTGCCGTCCCGGTAGCGCGGAGGTATCCGGGGCGCACGTGATGGGGATCCTCAACGTCACGCCCGACTCCTTTTCGGACGGTGGGGAGTTTGTGGCCGTCGAGGACGCCGTGTCGCGTGCCGCCGAAATGCTCAGTGAGGGCGCCTCGATCATCGACGTGGGCGGAGAGTCCACCCGACCGGGCGCCGACCCCGTGTCGCTTGAGGAGGAAAAGGACCGGGTCTTGCCCGTCATTGAGGCCATCACCGACCAATTTCCGGAGGCCCTCCTCTCTATTGATACCTATAAGCCGGAGATGGCCCGCGCGGCCCTCGAGGCGGGGGCACACATTGTGAATGACGTGACCGGCCTTCGCCACCACCCCGAGATGGCCGACGTCGCCGCCGAGGCCGATGCCCCTCTCATTATCATGCACTCGACGGGCAAGCCCGGCGGCCTTACCTCGCCCCGTGAGTACGCCGACGTGACCGCCGAGGTGCGAGACGCCCTCGCGCGGTCTGCGGAAACCGCTACAGAAGCGGGCGTATCCTCCATTGCCCTCGACCCCGGCTTCGGCTTCGGCAAGTCCCACACCGACAATCTCCGTCTCATGAACGAGGTCGACGAACTGTTGACCCTGGACCGCCCCCTTTTGATCGGGGTCTCGCGCAAGAGCACAATCGGGGCCACGCTGGGCTCCCCCTCCGAGCCCGCTCCCGTGGACGAACGACTCTTCGGCTCCCTCGGGGCTACGGCCGTCGCCGTCATGCGGGGCGCCACCCTGGTGCGAGCCCACGACGTCGCGGCCACCGTGCAAATGCTTGACGTGCTCGACGCCACCCTCCGCTCGCACTAGCTCTCCCGCCGGTTCTCTCCTTCCGCACACGGGCGATTCCCCCTCCCAACCGACTTCCCGGCCTGTGACGCTCTTCGAGATTATCAGCTTTGGGGTGCGCGACGCCATTGAGATCGCCCTCGTTGCGTACCTGTTCTACCAGCTCTACCGGCTGATGCGGGGCACGATCGCCGTGCAGATCGCCGTGGGCCTCGGCGCCCTGTTCCTTATCCAGCTGGTGGTGGAGCTGGCGAACATGACGATGCTGAGCACGATCTTCAGTTACTTCAATCAGGTCTTCGTGCTGGCGGTCATAATTATTTTCCAGCCCGAAATCCGGCGACTGCTCCTCCTGCTCGGCAAAAACCCCATTATCCGCCAGTTCGTGAGCACGACCGATCCGGGCGAGATCATCAACGAGACAGTCACGGCGGTAGAAAAAATGAGCGCCGAGGAGATCGGGGCGCTGATTGCCTTTCAGCGCTCGACCGGTCTCCGCAGCTACATCGAGACCGGCAAGGTGCTGCAAGCCGACGTGTCCCACGATCTGCTGATCACGCTGTTTCACGGGCAGAACCCCCTCCACGACGGCGCCGTAATCATCAACGATCGACGCATCGAGGCGGCCCGGTGCATCCTTCCGGTGTCCACGAGCATGAAGCTGAGCCCCCAACTGGGCCTTCGCCACCGGGCGGCGGTGGGTCTCACCGAGCAGACCGACGCCTTCGTTGTGGTGGTCTCCGAGGAGACGGGCAACATCAGCGTCTCCCGGGACGGCGCACTGATTTCCAACATTACCCCGGACGAGTTGCGTACGTATCTCACCAACGCCCTGACCAACCAGTCGGCTGCGAGCGCCCCTCTAGACACGACTCCCGCCTAATTTTCGTCTGTCGGACGGTTTCCCCTTCATGCCCAACTCTGCCTCAAACGATAAGGACACCCGCACATACCGGCGACGGCGCAAGCGCCTCGTCCAAAAACTTCAGGACCGGGGCATTCAGGACCAGCGCGTGCTCGATGCCATCGAGGCCGTGCCGCGCCACGAGTTCGTTGAGCCGGCCTTTCGGGACCGCGCTTATTCCGACGAGGCTCTGCCCATCGGCATGAATCAGACGATCTCTCAGCCGTTCACGGTGGCGTATCAGACGTCGCTATTGGAGGTCGAGCCCCACGATCGGATCCTGGAGGTCGGCACCGGCAGCGGGTACCAGGCCGCCGTGCTCTGTGAGATGGACGCCCGCGTCTTTTCGGTCGAGCGCCACGAGGAGTTGCTGGACCGCACTCGCTCGCTACTGGACGACCTCGGCTACTCCGTCCGGACGCGGCACGGGGACGGCACGAAGGGCTGGCGCGCCTTTGCCCCCTACGACGGCATCGTTGTGACGGCCGCCGCGCCCAGCATCCCCAACCCGCTCCTTCATCAGCTACGAGAGCCCCCCGAGTCGAATGAGAAACGGGGCGGTCGGCTCGTGATTCCCATTGGCGGGAGCGGGGGGCAGACCATGACGCGCATCACGCGCACCGGCAGCGGCCCCCACGGCTACGAACGGGAGGAGTACCACAACTTCCGGTTCGTTCCCCTGGTCGACGAGGATGAGGAGTAGCTCCGCCGACGGATAAGGCGTTTCCCAGAAGACAGAGACTAGTTGCTCTCGGAGTGATGCTCTTACGAAATGAGTGAATCGTGACGCGTGATGACGTGATCGGGAAACTGCTAGCGCGATCACGGTTCACTCATCACGCTTCACGCTCCGAGTTCATCCAGCAGCCAGTCGATCTGTCGCTGGCGCAGGGCTCGGACCGAGCCTTCGGCGTCCGCCTCGGCGTTAAACTCGGCCCATCGCTCGCTCATGTGTGCCGCATCGATGGCGGCCTGCCGAGAATCGGGATGGGTGCAGGCGTGCGCGGCGAGCAACCGAGCAGCGCCGGCTTGTCGACGCGACAACTTGAGCACCACGGCCTCCACCACCGCGTCCACCGTGTCGGCCCGGACCTGGGGCCACGCGGCCTCCCCGTCTCCGCCCGCCGCCCAGAGCCGCCCCGTGGGCGTGTCCGCCGGCATCGCGTCGGCCCCCGTCTGTCGAGCACACCACCGCGCAAACCGGCGCAGCACAGCCTCTGCCCCCTCCTCCGCAACGTAATCGACGAGCTGCACGCGGGGCGCCGCCGCCCAGTCCACCTCCGCCCCGGTCTGCCGGTCCATCACGAGGGGACGGCGCTCGCGGCTGTCGAAGATGTAGTAGTAGCGGGCCACCGTGGCGTCGGAAATCATGACGGGCGGAAGAATGGCTTTTAATGATCGGCATCTCAAAATGAACGGGATGGCCGACGCTTTGTGGCGTTTCCGGGCCGTGTGCGCTTTTTTGGCAACATGAGTACCCGAAATGTCCGGCGTCACACACTCCTACTCATCCACACCCTAGTCCGTTCATGCGACGCACGATCGTAGCCACGCTGTTCCTTCTTGCCTGTCCCCTCCTGTCGGCGGCCCAAACCCCGCAGATCGACCGCATCGACCCGCCGTTCTGGTGGGTCGACATGGAGCACGCCACGCTTGAGCTCATGGTCTACGGCGAAAACATCGCGGAGACCCGGGTTGAACTTGGAGACGCGCCGGGCGTCTCGCTGGAGCGGGTGACGGAGGTCGAAAACCCGAACTACGCCTTCGTCCGCCTCCACATTGGGTCCTCCGCTGACCCGGGCGCCGTCCCCCTCCGCTTCGCCCACGACGACGGTACCATCACGCGGGAGTATGAACTTCGAAGCCGGCGTGAGGCGGGAACCTACGCACAGGGCTTCTCCAGTGAGGACGTGATCTACCTCATGATGCCGGATCGCTTCGCGAACGGCAATCCGGAGAACGACAGCATCCCCGGGATGCTCGAAGGCGTGGACCGCTCGGATCCGAATGCCCGTCACGGCGGCGACTTTGCCGGCATCAAGGAGCACCTCGGTTACATCGACGACCTGGGCATGACCGCCATCTGGATGACGCCCATCTTCGAGAACGACATGCCC
>CAZTDC010000334.1:0-4194 GCA_964612165.1 uncultured Salinivenus sp. | reverse complement strand
ACCCGCGACTTTCACCTTGGAAGGGTGATGCTCTACCCCTGAGCTACTCCCGCATATTTAAAATGCGGAGCGTGGAGTTCGGGATGCTTTTCGCTCTCCGTTCCACATTCTCACAAAAGTGTGGGCCGGGGAGGATTTGAACCTCCGAAGGCAGAGCCGCCAGATTTACAGTCTGGTGCGTTTGACCACTTCGCTACCGACCCAACGGTTGTGAAAAGGCACACGTATCTCGGTCTGCCCCTTCTTGCGATTGCAGTTCAAAACTTACGGACCGGAAAAGTTGCCCGGGGAGGGGTCGAATTTCAAATGAAGAGCTTTCGCCTATCGCCCAAAGGCACTCCCCTTCCCCTCTTCCGACAAATATTTTGACGGGATTCCGTTTTCGAAGGGCAAAGAGAATTGTGTTTCGGATTCTGCTGTTCGCAGCTAGAAAAGCGGAATGGGCTCGAAAATTTGAGTCATGCCTCAATCATCTGCTCTTCCCCCTGCGTCGGCAAGGAGCACACCGGCTGGGACGTCCCGCCCCCTGCGAAAGAAGACGAGGCTTGCGAGTCGGACGGAGCTGACGAGCGGACTCGAACCGCCAACCTGCGCATTACAAGTGCGCTGCTCTACCAATTGAGCTACGTCAGCGTGGAATCGATGAGGCTGCTGCACAGCCCATCCTCCGGGGCTACGACGCACGATCAAGGGCAACAAATGTTCGGGCGCTGTCCATTTTCAACAGGGGCTTCGCTCGAAGGCGGAACGGGTGGGGTCAGGTATCGGGATTTTCACGTGGATGAAGAGGTTGTTAATGCGCTACTGATCCATTAGCATATTACTGGTCGATTTACTTCCAGAGAAATTGGTTTTCTCCTTACGACTTCTCCCCACCAATGGACCGCTTTAATCTCTTCCAGTTTGCCAACAACGAACATTCGCACTCTGCGTTCTGGGCGTGGATTCTGCAATCAACCGACGCCGACAGCGAAACGCTTCAGGGCCCGAAGGGCGTTGGTCAGTCGGTAATTCGGTTGCTGGACGGGCCAATCCCGCCGGGATCCGTTAACGTGAAGACGAGAGAACCTCTCCGCATCCGGAACCGCCCGAACCTTCGCGTCGACTTTGGAGACGATCACTCCCTGTTTATTGAAGTCGCAACGGAGCCGGGCTTCGACCCGTCCATAATCGAGGGGTATAGAGAATCGTTAAACGGGGAGGACAAGGTTGCACTGATCTCCACTCAGTTCGACGCCGGTGAGGCAGAGGGCACTTGTCCCTTTCTCGCCCTCGACGACATCCGCGAAATCCTGTGGCCCCACCGCGACGATCATCCGCTTCTCTCCGACTACAGCGATTGGGCTGACGCACGCAATGATCGCTGGAGCGTCCTCGACGAACATGTATTTGCCGAGGACGCCGACGCGGTGGCCTCTGCCCTCTCGACCCTTTACGGCCAAATTCAAGTGATGGAGGAAATCACCGAGTCGATGGCAGGTCGGCTGGAATACGCCCCCTCAAACAGGAGCGAAAATCCAAAGACGGAGTTCCACTTCGCTGAGGCGGGACCCGACCAGGACGCCCTTTTTTACCGCATCGACGAATACGCTCAGGGACATCACATCTCCCTGAAGCAGCACCTCGACAGCACAGACGCGCTGGCGTGGGACGACAGAGAGAACCGGCTGGACGACCTGCGGGGATGGTGGACCGAGACCGCTGAAGACGTGGCCCATCAACTGACCTTCGACCCCCCTCACAACAATGGGTCGAAGACTCGAGAGGTGGCGCGCCTCTATTTCAAAGAGAACGCCCCCTCCGTCGTAGCTGAAGATCTGCCCAAGATTCACGAGGCATTTACCGCGACGCTGGTCGAGCACGGCTGGGATCTGGGTGTCCAATCAAGCTGACCTCTCTTTGTCCCGCCGTTTACTCGCCCTCCTCCCCGTCCTCCGCAGAGTCCTCCTGCTGCCGCCAATACCAGCGCCCGAGCAGAACGGCGGCGATAATGAGTAGGAGCGTCAGGATGATCCGACCGTAGGCTCGCAGATACGTAACCACCAGGGTCCAATTGTCGCCCACCGCGTACCCTGCGTAGCTGATGAGTCCCGTCCAGAGGAACGCGCTCACGGTGCACCACCACAGGGTTCGCCAGGTCTCCATCTGCGCCATCCCTGCCGTGAGCGAAATGACCGACCGGGCCCCGCTGAGAAAACGATTCGCGGCAACCACGCCGTAACCGTACTCGTGGATCCACCGCTGCGCCTTCTCGAAGCCGTCTTGAGGGAGCCACTGATACCGATCGGGGTCGAGGAGCGCCTCCCCAAGCCGTACCCCGACCACAAACATCGTCATGAAGCCGAGCGCGCCCCCAATTGTGGACAGAAGCACCACGATGCCGAGGTGAAGCTGCCCCAATCCGGCGAGATACCCCCCGAAGACCACCACCATGTCTCCTGGGATGGGAGGAGCCACATTCTCCCCGTACGCAATAATGAGAAGCGTGAGATAGGCCCACAGCGGCGACAGGCCCTGCATCCACGTAAAAAAGTTGGTGAACCAGTCGAGCATGACGGCTGGATGCTGGCGGGGATGTAACAGTTCAGATCAAAGCGCTCTCTACGCTACGCGGTCCTTCGTACTGCGATTTCGTATTGCATGGCTCAGGGCTGAGAGACGAAATCCGCAACACGGACGACGTCATTCGAGGCGTCCAGCGTGACCGTACGGGGCCGAATGAGACTGCAGTACGTCCTCAATTCCTCGGTCGGATGGTACAGACCGCATGCGCCACTGCCCCTTCTTCCGCCCCCACTGCTCCCATCCCTTCGTTCGTCGTGGCCTTCACGGACACATGGTCGTGCTCTAGGTGAAGATACTCAGCGACGTGGGCCTTCATGGCGTCGACGTGGGGACGGAGCTTCGGACGTTCGAGGATGACGGTGCTGTCGACGTTGTGCGGCGCGTAGCCCGCTTCTCGAACCGCGTCCACGACACGACGGAGCAGGGCCTGGCTGTCCGCCCCCTCCCAGTCCGGATCCGTGTCCGGAAAGTGGGCACCGAGGTCGTCCAGGGCGGCCGCGCCCAGAAGCGCGTCGGCGATGGCGTGGAGGAGGACGTCGGCGTCGGAGTGCCCAGCAAGGCCTTTCTCATGGGGGATCGTAACGCCGCCCAGCACCAGCGGACGCCCCTCCACCAGCCGATGTGCGTCGTACCCAAACCCAATTCGCATGGGACCGTCGTCAATTGGGAAGAAACGGAGAGCGCCCCGATCAGGACGTGGATACTGAGGTCCGATCCGGGTCGTTGGCCCAGGGCTCCCAGAGCTGCTGGGCGAGTCGCCAATCTCCTTTCCTGGTGATCTTGAAGTTGCGACGATCGCCGGGCACGTGGTACACGTCCCATCCCGCGCGCTGCACGAGCCCCACGTCGTCGGTGGCGGGAGCATCGTCTGTCTCGGCAGCCTCCCGATGGGCCTCCTCCAACCAGGCCCGCCGAAAGCCCTGCGGCGTCTGCATGCGGTAGAGCCCCCTGCGCGGAACGGTCTCCCCGAACACCTCGACCTCGGCGGTCCGAAGCGTGTCGGCCACCGGCAGGGCGAGCGAGGCAGCGCCGTGCGTGCGTGTGGCGTCAATCACCTTTTGTACGTCGCGGGCCTGCACGAACGGACGCACGGCATCGTGGACGAGAACCAGCCCCACGGGGGTGGGCACGGCGCGCAGGGCGTGCCGCACCGACGACTGCCGAGAGTCTCCGCCGCTTACGACCGCCGTCAGCTTGCTGAGGCCCTCCGCCTGCAACCGGTCGCTGACCTCGCCCACGTGATGTTCAGGGGCGGCCACGACGAGGTGATCCACCCCCGGGTGTCGTTCGAAGACGAGGAGCACCTGCACGAGGAGCGGTCGGTCGCCCAGGGTCCGGAATTGCTTGCGCTCTCCGCCCAGTCGACGCCCCTCTCCCGCAGCGGGCACCAGGACCGCCACCTCATTCAAATCTCCCGTCTCGCTCATGTCAGCCATCTGGGCAGCAAATGGTTAGGAACTGAGAGACGTGATGCGAACGGCGATCGGATCCTCGTAATCTATCGAGTGAACAACAAGACGGCTGCCAACCCTCAACACGCCAATCCTCAACGCTTCAACGCGCTACTCAATAAGCATCGCGTCGCCGAAGGAAAAGAGGCGATACTCCTCCTCGAAGGCCTCCTCGTAG
>CAZTDC010000333.1:0-4205 GCA_964612165.1 uncultured Salinivenus sp. | reverse complement strand
CCCCACGCCGACCCGGCCCTCGTGGGCCGCTACTACATGCAGCGCTACGCGGCGCACTGGCAGTTCATCTCGGGGGCAAGAGAGGCGTACGAGGCCATCGCTGAGCAGGTGCCCGTGGGGGTGATGACCAACGGCTTCGCCGAGGTCCAGGCCCAGAAGTTTGATACCTTCCCGGTGCTTAAGGAGCGGGCCGACGCCATCGTGGTCTGTGAGGAGACCGGCACCCTCAAACCGGATCCGACGGTGTTTGCCCACGCCACTGAGGAGGCCGGCGTTGAGACCGACGAGGTTCTCTACGTGGGCGATTCGTACCGGTCGGACGTGGAAGGAGCACAGAAGGTGGGATGGCGGGTGGCTTGGTTTGCCCGCAACGGCACGAATGGCCGCTCGACGGACGACCGCGGCTTCTCCTTCGAAAAGTGGGACGCCTTAGCCGATCGGTTGAGGTGATGGCGCCCGATTCGCTGGCTGGTTAGCCACCTAGCAGGCCCTGGAAGGACTTGAGGAAGATCTCCACCGACCGGGGCTCGAGCAGGATGGTGAGGCCCACGCCGGCAAGCGCCCCGCCCACGTGAGCTTCGTGGGCAATGCCCCCGACGATCCCTTGCCGCCGTTCGCTTCGCATCGCGTAGATAGACCCGAACACGTACCCGAACGCGAAGACGATGGCCGGAATGGGGAGCGCAAAGAACAGGTAGAGATTGCGGAGCGGAAAGAACACACAGAACGCGAAGACGACGCCGCTGATGGCGCCGGACGCGCCGACCGCCGCGTACTGCGGGTCGGTCCGATGCATGACGTACGTTAGGGCATGGGCGATGATTTCGGCGCCGAAGTAGAGAATGAGAAACGCCCCCGCCCCGAGAATCCGCTCCAGCAGGGGGCCAAAGAAGAACAGTGTGATCATGTTGAAGGCAAGGTGCGCGCCGCCTCCGTGCACGAAGCCCGCCGTCAGAAAGCGGTAATATTCGCCTTTCTCCCGGATGCGGACGGGCCGGAAGGAAAGCTCGTTGATGAGCGACAGGTCTCCCATCATGGCGTAGCCGCTGATGCCCACGTTCAGGATCAGCAGCGCGAGCGTGATGGGCGATTGCAGCAGGGCCTCCATAAAAGCAAGCGTTCTCTCAAAGGGAGAAGACGATACTGAAGTCGGGTCCGAGGTTCGAGTGTGGAGGTGCAATGCGCCATCCATGCTTTCGCAGGATCTCCCTCCGCATCCCAACGGACTTACTCGTAGTCCTGCTCGAAGTACTCGATGCCCCGGCGCGGGGCCGGCGGGCCCTTCTGCTGGATCCGCTGCCGCAGGCGCTCGGTGAAGACCTCGGCCGGATCGTGGCCGTAGTGGCGCAGCAGGTAATTCATCGCGATCACTTCGCAGATCACCGTAATGTTCTTGCCGGGCGTGATGGGGACCTCCACCTTGGGAAGATCGACGCCCAGCAGTTCGTGGGTGTCCTCGACCATGTTAATGCGCGTGTACTCCTTGTCCTCGTCCCACAGCTGCATGTGGACGACCACCTCGATGCGCTTCTGAAACCGGATGGCCCGGATGCCAAACATCGAGCGAATGTCCACGAGCCCGAGGCCGCGTACCTCCATGAAGTGCTGCACGAGCTCGGTGCCGGCCCCCATGAGAATCGACTCGTCGCGCTTGGTGGCAATGACCACGTCGTCGGCCACGAGCCGGTGGCCCCGTTCGACCAGGTCGAGCGCGACCTCGCTCTTGCCGATGCCGGACTTGCCCATGAGCAGCAGCCCGATTCCGTACACGTCGACCAGCGACCCGTGCACGGCCCGCTGCGGAGCAAACTGGTCGGTGAGGAAGCCCCGGAGCGACGACGTAAGCTGGACGGTGGGGAGGGGCGTGCGGTAGATCGGAATGTTTTCCTCTGTTGCCATCGACACCAGCGCGTCGTCGAGCCGGTTGCCGTCGGTGACGACGATACAGGGGAGGGGAAACTGGATGAGGTTCTCGAATGCGTCCCGGCGCTCCTCGTCGTCGAGGTGATCCAGGTATTGATTTTCGGTATTGCCGAGGATCTGGATGCGCTGATGTGTGAACAGGTCCACGTACCCGGCAAGCGCCAGGCCTGGGCGGTGGAGGTTGCTTTCCGTGACCTCGCGCCCGTCGGCCCCTACGCTGTCATTCACGGCGTCAATTGCCACACCCACGGTTTCCCGGAGCTGGCGCACCATGAATGCTACCGTGATCGATTCTTTCTGGAAGGTTTGAGGGCGTGGCATGAACGTTCAAAGGTCGATCCGAGATCAAACGGAAGAAACCAGCCAGTTCCTCACGGCACCTCTACGGCGTTCAGGATACGGTCGACAATGTCAAGTGGGGTGACCTGCTCGGCTTCCGCCTCGTACGTGATCACGATGCGGTGCTGCATCACGTCCGGCACCACGGCCCGCACGTCTTCCGGCGTCACGTAGGCACGGTGACGGAGGAAGGCGTGGGCGCGGGCCGCAAGGTTGAGGTTGATGCTCGCGCGGGGCGAGGCGCCGTACTCCACGAGGGGGACGAGGTCGTCGAGCCCGTGCTCACCCGGATTGCGGGAGGCCAGGACGAGGTCGACGATGTATTGCTCAACGCGCTCGTCGATGTACAGGTCGTTGAGCACGTCTCGGGCCTGCAGAATCTGCTCCGGCGTCGCCACTGAGCGCACGTTGGGCTGTTCATTGGTGCGGGCCATGCGGCGCATAATTTCCAGTTCCTCGTCTCGGCTCGGGTAATCCACGCCAATCTTGAGCATGAAGCGGTCCACCTGTGCCTCCGGCAGGGGATAGGTGCCTTCCTGCTCAATCGGGTTTTGCGTGGCGAGCACCAGGAACGGATCGTCGAGCGAGAAGGTCTGCTCCCCGATGGTCACCTGTCGCTCCTGCATGCTTTCCAGAAGGGCGCTTTGCACCTTGGCCGGCGAGCGGTTGATCTCGTCGGCGAGGATGATGTTGGTGAAGATCGGTCCCTTCTTGATCGAGAAGGTGCCCTTCTTCTGGTTGTATACGAGCGTGCCGAGGAGGTCGGCGGGCAGCAGGTCGGGCGTAAACTGGATGCGCTGGAAATCGGTACCGATGGCGTCGGCCAGGGCGCTCACGGTGAGCGTCTTGGCAAGGCCGGGTACCCCTTCCAGCAGCACGTGGCCGTCGGCCAACAGCCCAATCAGGAGGCGCTCGATCATGTAGCGCTGCCCTACCACCACGCGCCCAATCTCGTTCAGCAGATCGTCCACGAAGGCACTCTCCGTGGCGATTCGATCCTTCACTTCCGACAGGTCGTGTTCGGGCATGGAGAGACGGAATTGGGGAAAACAGCACGCTGGGTGTGGGAATCGAACGGGCGTCGATCGGAACGGGAGCAGGCCAGTCGCGCGGGCAAAAACGCGTTGCCCTGATCGTCCTAACCGCCTCTAACGGATCACCGGGGGCGTGGTTGACGCGTTACGGACGCAGCATGCGTGGGGGATGCCCGAGAGTGGATTCCACAGCGTCGGCGAGGCGACGGAGGTCGTCCCCGAACGCGTTCGGCCGTCCCGTTACGAGCACGGCGCCGGAGCGCCCCGTCATGCAGGCGCCATAGAGGCCGCCGTGCGTCTGGTTCTCAGTGGCTTGTACCACCGCGTCGGCGGCGTCGCTCGTGCCTGCCCAGTCGTCGCGCTGGGAGGCGTGGGACATCAGCAGGAGAGCCCCAATCATTTGCCAGTCGGACCGGCGCATGGCGGCGACCTGCTTCTGCACTCGTCCATTTTCGGTCACCAGATGGCGCACCACAGGTTGAAGTGTCTCAGGAAGAGCCTTCTCTGCGCGTTCGAGGTCTCGGTGCTCCAGGTCCCGGAACGCCTCCAGTCCTGCGAAGCCACGGGCACGGAGCTGGTCGAGGGCCTCCTCCGCCTGCTGCTGACGCGTCTGGTGAAACTCGGCCGGGCGGGGCGCTGGCCCCTGGGGATCCAGCAGGGCCCACCGCAGTGCTGAGCGCGCCTCTGTCTCGACGGGGAGATGCTCGCGTGTGGTCGTGTCGACCAGCGTGAAGGCCGGGTCGTCGCCCGCAAACGTGGCGAGTAGGTACGCCGTGCTGTACGGCTGGTCTAGAACGGATCCGATCTCCCCGGCCAGCAGGGGCACGAGGGCGTCGCGCAGGCTTTCGACGTGGTCGAGGTCGACGGTCGGGGGCACGTCCAGCCGGCGTACGACTCGTGTAAGGGCGA
>CAZTDC010000332.1:0-4229 GCA_964612165.1 uncultured Salinivenus sp. | reverse complement strand
AAAATGGCCCTCGATACGAGCCAGATCGGCGAGGAATACATCTACTTTACCCACACCGTCGACGGCGTGCTGGAAGCCGGCACCTTTCGTGGCAACTACCGCGACAACGCCGTCTTCAAGGTGCGACGACACTACGACAAGATCGAGTTCGTCGAGGTCAACACCAATTTCCACTTCAATGACGAAAGCACCCTGAGCCGCGCCGCGGACGCCAACATCAGCCCCTCGGTCCTGCACGTCGAGAAGATCGTCGCGACGGACTCTACGAACGGACGCGTTCTCATCGAGGCGGACAACCTGTTCCTCACCGAGTCACTCACGCAGGTAAAGCCTTCCCCCTCCCCGAACCAGCCGCCGACCGCCTTCAGCCTCGGCAATCAAAGCAAGGAGAAGTCGAAGGTCCAGGCGGTCCACAACTACCCGAAGAACACGGACGTGGTGGTTGACTACGTCTTCGAAAATCCGCGCCCGATTAACCCCGGTTCCGACGCCGTCACGGACGCCCGCAACGTCACGGTCACGCTACGGCATAGTCTCATCGAGGTGCCGGAAAACGACTTCGAGCCGCGCTTCTCGGACCCGCGCGTGGGCTTCTTTACCCAACAGAAGGACAACCTGACGTCGACCAGCGCCACGCCCTACCACGACCTCATCAATCGCTGGCACCTGAAAAAGAAGAACCCGGATGCCGACCTCTCCGAACCGGTGGAGCCGATTACGTGGTGGATCGAAAGCACGACGCCCGAGCGCATCCGGCCCATCATCCGCGAGGCGGTGCTGGAGTGGAACGAGGCCTTCCGCGAGGCCGGCTTCAAGCATGCCATTCAGGTGAAGGTGCAGCCGGACACCGCCGAGTGGGACGCGGGCGACATCCGCTACAACGTGCTGCGTTGGACCTCCTCCCCCAACCCCCCCTTCGGCGGCTACGGCCCCAGCTTCGTGAATCCGCACACCGGCCAGATCCTGGGAGCCGACGTCATGTTGGAGTACGTCTTTCTCACCAACCGCGTCGAATACAACAAGCTGTTTGAGGCAGCCGGTCTGCCCCTGCAGTCGAGCGAGAATAAGCTCGATAATCTGCCGAAGCACGCCTGCACGCTGCCCTCCTTCCTCCACATGAACACGATGTTTGGGCGTACCGTGCTGGAGCCGACCGCCGGGACCGACCCCGAAAACACGCAAAGTGGGCCGTCGGACCTCGAGGGCGAGATCACCGAGCTCGTGGAGGAGTCCATCTACTACCTGGCCCTCCACGAAGTGGGGCACACGCTGGGCCTTCAGCACAACATGAAGTCCTCCCAGCTGCACTCCGCCGACGAGGTGCACGACGCGTCCGTGACCCGCGAGGAGGGCCTGACCGGGTCGGTCATGGACTACCCCGCCATCAACGTGGCGCCCCCGGGCACGGACCAGGGCCAGTACTACACCACCAAGCCGGGCCCCTACGACACCTGGGCCATCGAGTACGGCTACACGCCCGGCGTTGACGAGGCGGAGCTAAACGACATTCTCTCGCGCTCGACCGAGCCGGAGCTGGCCTTCGGCAACGACGCGGATGACATGCGCGCGCCGGGGAAGGCAATCGACCCCGAGGTCATGATTGGGGACATGTCGAACGAGGCCCTCAACTATGCGGAGGGACGCATGCAGCTCGTGGGCACCCTCATGGACGACCTGCTGGAGAAGTACGAGGACCCCGGACAGTCGTACCAGGAGCTGCGCAACGCCTTTCTCATCGCCACCGGCCAGCACGCCCAGATGGCAGCCGTGACCTCCCGCTACGTGGGCGGCGTCTACGTCGACCGTGCCTTCATCGGGCAGGACGGCGCCACGGAGCCGTACCGGCCCGTCTCCCTCGACAAGCAAAAGCGGGCGCTCGACCTGCTGGAGCAGTATGTGTTCGCGCCGGACGCCTTCGATGTTATCCCGGAGGAACTGTACCGCCACCTGCAGCCGCAGCGGCGCGGCTTCAACTTCTTCGGCGAGTCGGAGGACCCCAAGATTCACGCCCGTGTGCTGGGTATTCAGGAGAGCGTGCTGGCCCATCTTCTGCACCCGAACGTACTGGAGCGGATGACCAATACCCGGCTCTACGGCAACGAGTACACGCTGGCCACCTACATGGAGGACCTTACCGACGATGTCTTCGCCGCCGACGCGGACAGCAACGTGAACACGTTTCGCCAGAACCTCCAGGTCGCGTATGTCGAGTTGCTGGCCAAGGCCGTGGGAGAAGCGGGCAAGGCGAAGTACGACCCCGTCGCACGGTCCGCTGCCCTGCAGAGCCTCCAACAGGTTGAGGACATGATCGAGAACAAGCGCGGCGTGAACGCGGAGACACAAGCGCACACCAATCACGTGCTCCACCTGATCGAAGAAGCCACCTCCACTGAATGATTCGTCGGGACGAGGAGGACCCTTGCTCCTCGTTCGGAATTCAGCACGTGCTACTGGTTCCAACGGCCTCAGGTCGACAAGCGACCTGGGGCCGTTTCTGTGTTCTCGACTAGTCCGGAAAACGCCACGCAAGATTCTGCTCGACCGGTCGTGGTGGCCATGACAAACCAGTTTCGACAGACGAGCGAGCGCCCGTTTGGAAGTTTCGATTTCAGTCCCTCGGGTTCTCCTCTCTACGAACCCTGGCCCTGAAAGACATCAGTCATTCCCCACGAAGAAGAGGGCGTTGCTGAAAAGGACATGCCCGCTGTACCAGAAGCCGCGGAAGAGCGGATTGTCGACGAGGTAGACCACCTGCCCCTCCCCCAGCGGCTGCGTGCCGAAGATGGTCGTGTCGTCGATCTGCTGCTGTGCCTTGTAGCCCATGAAGCCACTCACCGGCGCACCCGTCGCGAGCGTCCCCACCGCCCAGCCCGTCTTGGGGGCAGCATACGTGTGGCTATTCCGCTTGAGCGTGAAGTACGGTGAGTCGAGCCCGAAGGCCAGTGGATGGGAGGTGTCGAGAGCAACGCGGTGAATGCTGCCGGGCGTGGATCGGGGAAGTGCGTCCCGCGGCTCCGTGCCGTACTGGGCCGTCGTCCCGACCTCACTCTCCGACGAATCGGAATCGGAAGAGGGCGCGGCCTCCTTCTTCGAAAGCTGATAGGCTGATCGATCGGCCAGCGCCCCGTTCGCGGCGCCGAGCGCAAGGAGGCGTCCGCCCTGCCGCACCCATTCTGTCATCAGTTCGGCCCGCTCGTCCGTGAGCCAGGAACCATAGTCGCCGTCCGGCAGCACGAGCACGTCCACGCCGTCGAGCATGGACGCCTCCAGGTCCTCCGCTGGGAGCAGCGTGGCGGGGTACTCAATCTGCTGGTCAAAGAAGTGCCAGACCTCGCCCACCCGGGTGGACGTCATCGGCGGTCCGGACAGCACCGCCACCGTAGGCCCATCCACAAATCCCACGTTTCCGGATCCTATGTCCGGCCCCTCATCGGTAAATCCGGTCTGGATGGCATGCAGGGACTGGTCGTGCTCTTTCGCAATGCGTCGCACGAGCGCGTCGAAGCCATCGAGCCGATTCGTGTTGGCCCGGCGGGTGATGAGAAGCGTGCCGGGGTCATAGGTTCGGTCGTCGATCGTAAACTGCTTGGTCGCAAACCGAAGCCGGACCTCCTCCTGGAGCAGGGTGGCGGCAAAGCGGGCATCGGCCCGGCTGCGCCAGGACGCGACGTAGGCGTAGGGCCGCTTCGTGTTGCCCGTCAGATCGGGCCGGGTCGGGGGCGTTCCCGCCGTGTCGGGCCTCACGCGATCGGGGAGAGCGTAGGCCTCCACTCCATAGGCATACGGAAGTCCCCAGGCAGTAATGTCGTACATGAGCGAGTCGATAATCGTCGTCTCCGGCTCGAAGAGCACCTTCACGAGCCGGGCCTTGGGCTGGGCGGCGTCGATCACGAGGTCGCCCCGCTGGATCTGTACGGTCTGCCGCTCACCCTCCCGATAGGCACGCCCCTCGGCCTGCGTCGACTCGGTGGCGTACCCGTACTCGATGCGCTGCTGGTCCAGGAGCCGCGCGAGGGCGTCTACCCGATCCCCCTCTCCCTCCCGCCGCACGACGTAGGTCTCGTACGCCCCGGGCGGATCGTCCTGCGCCGACTGGTAGTAGGCCGCAAATTCTTCGGTCACCTGCTCGTGATTCTGAGCTGTCACCTCCACGGTCGAGAGGCCGCTGACGTGATGGTGCTCGATGCGCTCGGCCAGCGTGAGGGTGTCCCCGTCGGACGTGACGACGG
>CAZTDC010000331.1:0-4239 GCA_964612165.1 uncultured Salinivenus sp. | reverse complement strand
TTTTGCGCTATTACGGCGATGAGTTGCCGGCGGACCGGTGTGATGACATTGTGGCCGAGATGAGGTCCCCCAGTGATGGATGAACTGGACCGTTTCGTATTGATCGAAGACCTGCACGAGAAGGGGCTCCGGGCCGGAGGGATACACGGTGGAGTTCGCGTATCTGACTGGAGAGACCCGGGCGGTTGTCGATCTGCGCCCCGACCAAGTGCGCCCGGCCGAGGAGGGAGAGGTCGCTCGGGCAAGCAAGGGCGGCTGAACCGCCGCCCCGTCGTCTTCTCACCGCTGCCTTTGAGCGCACCCACGCAGCGGTGGGCGGTGCGTTCGATCACGCCGGCGAGCGGTTCGATACGCTCGTGCGGGCTGCGGCCTCCGTGCCGGCGGCCGCTCCAGACGTGGAACTGGTTCTCATCGACCGCTTGAAGGGCGTTTGAACGCCTCTTTTCCAAATCGCTTCCGCCACCCATCGAAGAAACGTTTCGTCGCCGGACAACAGGTGAGCATCTCCCTGAAAATGGATGGATCCCATCTCAGAGAACGGGATGACGTCGAGCGTTCTCTCCACCGGACCCAGCAGTCCCGTTCGCCCTGAGCCCCACCGTCATTCCAGACGAAGCGAGGAGGCCGAGCGGAGATCTGGAATCCATCAGCCGAGAGAGCCGGGCAGGACTCAAGGAGCCACCGAGTTCGAAACGGGGAGGAGGCGGTGCTGACCGTCTTGGAGCCTCTAGCCAACAATCAACAGTTGTGCATTCCCCTGACAATGGCTGGATCCCGGCTCCAAGGCCGGGATGACAGGGAGGTGGGAGCGGAGGACGGAAACATCATCAGTTGCATATGCTCACCATGTCTGAGCGTCCGACATACATCGGCAACGGAGCGTATCACCCCAAGAACGGCCTCCGAGCGGACTCCTCGATCCCCATCGGGTCCAAGTTCCCGATTCCTATTGGGGCACAGTCCACGTGCTCTTTCGGGTCGGTACGTTGAGTAGGGTTTGCAGAAGACACTAGTCCGACCGGGGAAGACCTTTCGGCCTCGAAGACGTTGGCGTCTCGGAGCGCCCCGACGACGAAACGGACAAAATTCGGCATGTTCGAGCGGTTCCGAGGGGAGTGAGGAAGCGGGAGTTCGCCGAATTTGAGTGGAGTCGAGGGGCGCTCAGCCAATTTCTTCAGCCGTGATTTTTTGGTCCGGTTTTGTGTCCAGACAAAATCGGACACGAAGGAGGAAAAATCAGCCAAGTACGAGCAGGCGAAAAAGCAAGGGGCTGTCGTGCGTCCGCATCAGGACACATCTGCCTCCCAAGGTTGGCCTCAGACGTAGTCCTCGATTCCTATCGGGACAAAGTCCGCGACAACTGTACCTTAGGGTGAGCGGGTCGGCAGAAGAAGTGCTTGCAGAGTGAGTCGCTCAGCTGGTTGGCGGAAACCAATGGGGCAAATCCATACACTTCCCGCCAACAGGTCAAGAAGCCCAGATCCCACACCAACGCCTTCGCCCCCTCCAGCGGGGAAGTAAAAACGTAATAAATAGATAGGCGCCCCTCCCTAAGTCACAACACCTCCTCCACAACACCCACCAGAGCGTTTGCGCTTGTCCCCGGCAGTTCCCAACTTTTGGATCGTCACCTCTGGTAGTTCCCTAGCACGCTTCTGTAGGGCATTCACGCATGGATGCGAAAGCACGTCCATCAGTCGAGACGACACCACGCACGACGGTCGAGGGAGACGGAGCCCCGCTCCGCACGCCCCACCCGATCTCCGCGGCCCTTCCCCCGGACAAACTCATCCGGACGCGGAAGATCTGGTCAAAGCTCCTGCATGCTGCCGCGCTTCCCATGGTTGTGGGACTCGCTGTCTACGTGCTAGAGGGCGAATTTTCTGTCGGGCTCTTTCGCCGAGCGTGGCCTGTCATGGCGCTTCTAGCAGCGGCCTACGTCGGCGCCTGGGTGCTCAGCTCAAAGTTCGAGCGGTATCCCTTCGTTAACCAGTTCGAGGGCGCGCTCGTGAGCGTAAGTGTGACCCTCGTGCCTGCGGGCGTCATTTTTGCCGCCATGCCCGGCTCCCCCATTAACACCCTTGCACTGCTGGCCACCTTGGGCAGCATCGGCTGGTACCTCGCGGACAAACTTCTTCATCGGTACCGAAAGTCGTGCCTGCTCGTCTTGCCCGGCGGCGTGACTGATCGTCTGTTCGCCATCCCGGGGGTTTCAGCCGTGGATGAGTCCGACGCCGCTGAAAATGGCGCCCTCGACGGCCTCGTGACCGATCTTCATGCCTCTCTGTCTGACTACGAAGAGCTGCTGGCGGACCAGAGCATGAAGGGGCTGCCCACTTACCACGCGGGCTATATCTATGAGCTCCTGACGGCCCGGGTGCTGCTCGGCGCCTCGTGCAAAACCAATCTCGATGTCCCGAAGCGTCGGTACTATCCGCTTTTCAAGCGAGCAATGGACCTGGTGCTCGTTCTCCTGAGTCTTCCCCTCACCCTTCCCATGATGGGGCTCACCGCGCTCGCCATTCGTCTCGAGTCCCCCGGTCCCATTCTGTTTTGGCAATCGCGCGTAGGGCGCAGTGGAGAACCGTTCCAGATGGCCAAATTCCGCAGCATGTACGACGGCAATCCGGGGGAGGAGGAGGACGTGTTCGCAGATGAAGAGGATGATCGGGTTACGACCGTCGGGCGGTTCATCCGCAAGCTCCGGATCGACGAGCTCCCGCAATTTTGGAACGTGCTGAAAGGCGAGATGAGCCTCATCGGCCCCCGCCCCGAGCAGGTGGGTCTCGCCAGAGGATTTAGCGCAGACATGTCTCTCTACGAGTACCGGCACCTGGTCCGTCCCGGCATCACCGGCTGGGCCCAGGTCCTGCACGGCTACGCCGCCGATAAGGACGCGACCCGCCGCAAGCTGGAGCACGACCTGTACTACGTCAAGCACCAGTCCGTCACCCTCGACCTCCTCATCATTTACCTGACACTAAAGACCATCCTCACCGGCTTCGGCGCCCGATAGCGGGAGGGAGGGAGCGTGAGCACGAGCGAAGAGGAGAGAGGGCAGGGCCGTCGCTTTTTCCGATCTGGTTTGACCTTAGAACCTGGTATGTTGATATATCCCTCGTGAGAGCCTGTACGCGACTCCTGTCGGTGTGAGGATCGATGAGACCGATTTGTAGGCCATTGATGCAGCTCGGAGCGCCCCGACGCCGATCACTATTGGCAGAGGAAGCACTCACAGGGGTGTTCGGAGCATACATCGAAACAGACTCGAAGGAGTGGCCTCGCTTCGTGGTGCCCTCCTGCTCCCGAGCGTTTTCAAGTGACTCTCAGGCGCGGGCCACGTCGTTGGCGTCTTCAAGCGTCCTTAGCACCTGGAGGTCCTCCATCGAGACAAGCGCGGCGACCGGTTTATCATGACGGGGAAGGATGGTTCGTTCCTCCGCGTACTGAGCCTGGGAGATCAGGTCGGAAAGGTCGTTTCGGGCCTCGGTGACCGAGACGGTCCGCTCTTCTTCTACAGCCATTCCGGCCATGGTCGCAAAAGCTCTGTATGGAAGGTTCTGATGCCGTTGGCGAATCCTCTTCGCCCATTCAGTTGAGTCATAGGACTGCCGAAAGATTCCCATAGAAGCCGAACGGCCCATAGGATTCCTGCGCGTGGGCCGGTAGCAGGCCGGGGCGCCCGGTATTCGCGAGAAGGATGATTGGGGAGGTGTCTGCGACCCAGCATCTACTCATCGGTCGCCCCTCTCTTCTTTGAGGAGCTTTCGGTGCCGCCGAGAGCCTGCAGGACCTCTTCCTCGAGAGTTGAGGGACGTACCTGAATCGGACTCGCGCCGTACCGTGACAGCGCCTCGACAAAGGACGACCTTGAGAGTCCCGCGATCTCGGCAGCCTTTCCCTGGGAAATGCGCTCCATCTCATACCACTTGATAGCTGCCGCCAACCGAAGTTCACGGCCAAACTCCTCCGGCGAGCTGCGAAGGGCAGAGAAGGCTTCGTCGGGAAGCTCCAGTGAAGGACTCTCACGAAGGAAGACGGATCTGGAGGGTCGGCGTTCTCGGGACGTGAGTCTGTCACGCACTTTCGGAGACTTAAAAAAAGACCCAGTCTGGTGGACACACTCCCGTGTTGCAGAGGGGCTGCCCCACCGAGAGTAACTATTGGATGGCGACCTCCAGGCTCCGCCCTCTCAGAGGTCCTCACGTCCGGCCCTTTCACGTTCCATCGTTTTCTGCG
>CAZTDC010000330.1:0-4262 GCA_964612165.1 uncultured Salinivenus sp. | reverse complement strand
GGAGCTGCACGAGGTGGGCCATTGCTTCGAGGGCAGCGGCTTTCGGGTCTTCGAATCCATCCTTGACGACGGCGGGCACGTTGTTGGCCTCCGGGTGCCGGGCGAGGGCGATCGCAACCGCGCCAAGATGGACCGTCTCGAAGACTACGTGACCGACGAGATCGGAGCGGCGGGGCTCATCTACTTCCAGCTCCCCTCGGACGGCTCGACGCTGCACTCCAATCTCAGCACCGACGCGCTTCCCGTTGAGTACGGGCAGAAAGCCGCCGAGGCGGTGGGGGCCGAGGCGGGCGACCTCGTCCTCACCCTGGCCGGCGACGCGCCGACGGTGTTCGAGCAGGCCGGGCAGCTTCGGCTCCACGTGGCGGAGGAGATCGGCCTGCGGCCCGACCCGAGTGAGGGGGAGGACGCGTTCCTCTGGGTCACCGACTTTCCGCTGCTGGAGTACGACGATGAAGCGGGCCGCTACGTGTCGATGCACCACCCCTTCACGGCCCCGCGCGCCGAAGACCTCGACCGGCTGGAGGAGAATCCGGAGGAGGTGCAGGCGCGCGCCTACGACCTTGTCCTCAACGGCAACGAGATTGGCGGCGGCTCCATCCGCATCCACGACCGCGCCACGCAGCTCAAAATGTTCGACATTCTCGGCATCGAGCGGGAGGCGGCGGAGGAGCGCTTCGGCTTCCTGCTCGACGCCCTGCGCTACGGCGCGCCGCCGCACGGGGGCATCGCCCTTGGGCTCGACCGCCTGGTGATGCTTCTGGCCGGGGCCGACTCGCTCCGCGACGTCATCGCCTTCCCCAAGAACCAGAGCGGGCAGGAGCCGATGGTGCAGTCGCCCGACTGGGTCGATCCCGAGCAGCTGGAGACCCTGGCCCTCCGCCTCGACCTGCCGCCGGAGGTGGAGCCGCCGGCCCACGTCGCCCGCCGCACGCGACTGGCCTCGTGAGGGGGAGCGGCGGTTCGGAGCGTGTGGGACGGGTGTTCGTACGACGGTTCCCCGTCAGGGGAGAGATCACTCTTCCCGCACCGATGGAGCAGTGCCATGCCGGACCTGACGGTTTCCAATCTCGACGAGGACCCCCTTGAGGCCCTTCAGGCCCAGGCCGACGTTCACGGTCGGTCGGTGGGGGCCATTCTCGGCCAGCACCTCCAACGTCAGGAAAATGTCCTCACAGGCGAGGAGCAGGCGGCCGTTCTCCGCCGCGTAAAAGAGACGATCCACGACGTTGAGCCGGAGGCAAAAGTCTGGCTTTCCGGCTCGCACGCCCGGGGCGATGCACGGCCTGAGTCGGACTGGGACGTGCTCATCCTCCTGGACGGTCCCGTCGATGCCAACCGTAAACAGACACTCCGACACGCACTCTACGACCTGGAGCTCGATACCACCGAAGCCATCAGCGCTCGGATCTACAGTCGGGAGGAGTGGGAGAGCGAGCCGCGTCGGTCCTCGTCGTTCGCTCGAAACGTCCGAAGTGAGGCAATCCCCCTATGAGCGACGAGCAGCAGCGCGTGCCGCGGTTCCTAACGATGGCCCGCGAATCTCTGGAAACGGCGCGCTAAAATGCAGAACAGGAGCACTGGCGCGCGTCCTACAATCGGCTCTACTAGGCGTGCTTCTACGCAGCGAAGGCCCTTCTGGAGGCGCATGGACCCACTCCGGGGTGAAGACCATGCTGTCCAAACACTTCATTCGCACGGGAGCGCTGGATCCAGAACTCGGGGCGTTCTACGGCGATCTGATGGAAACGCGCCTCGACAGCGATTACGACGTGTTCTTCGATCCCGACCCGGAACAGCTCCGCGACTGGCCCCCCAGAGCCGAACGGTTCATCGACACGGTTGGCGCCCTCCTTGACGAGCCTGCCGACTGATTCAGCATCGGAGGGACATCCCCGCCACTGCACGACAACGGTCACTGTCCTCTGACGAACGGGAGGAAGACTCAAGCCAATAGCCGATCCTCTCGATTTTCTTCTCAGCCTGCCAGCCCGTAGACGACGTGGTCCCGACATTGATCAGCCCCAGGCTGAGGGAGTAGGCTTCCGGATGATCCGGCTCGCCATGTTGTCGTCGTCTTTCAACGTCGTTCGAACGGATCCCGATACTGCCGACCAGCATGAAGTCGGCCCCCTTTTCCCGGGCCAACTCCTCAGCTGTAGGTCCTGTAGAGCGACCGCACCGCGATGTTTGCTCCGACCCTCGGCGTAGCTCACAAAGAAAGTCCTTATCCCAAATCACCTGAATGGAGTCGCCAGTTATAGGGCTCCTCTCGACGATGCTCTTCTTGATGTCCCTGCGCACGAGAGTCTCGTCGACGTTTCGTATCGTTTGGGTGTAGACCAGGCCAACGAGCAGCGTCGGGCTGCCCTCGTGAGTTTTCGTCCACCGCTGCAACCATTCACCTTGTAACAGCTCCTCGGTCATGTTATCCACCGCGGCCTTCGTGTCCGATTCGGGCCAGGGGGGCGGGTCCGAATCCGTTTCCAGTTCTTTCGTTGAGCTACACGCGGCCAGGAGGCACAGGGCACAGGCAGCGACGACGGGGACGCGCATCATGACTTGAGAAGCGAACGGTTCGTTAGACGGGAATGAAGGCATATGAGCGTGGGAGTAGATCAAACGCCTGCGCGGAGGGGAGCGGCTATGAGCGACGAGCCCGCTGACCAGTTCAGCATTGGGACCCCCTCGCTACTGCATCACAACTGTGACTGTCTTCTGACGAACGGGGGGAGGACTCCTTCCAGTGAACGATTGTCTCAATTTCCTTCTCCTGCAGCCAGGCCTTCACGCCCCTCTCGACGTTGATCAGGTACAGGTGGAGCGGGTAGGAGAAATATTTCGTCGGGAGATCGTCTATGTCTGGTCGGCCGCCCGATTTGTACTGCTTTTCGTGTTTCCTCGACGCGACTTCGCCGGTCAATACGAAGTCCACTCCCCTTTCCTTGAGTAGCTTTAGTTCTTCAGATCCGACAAGTCGAGAGTAACCGCACTGTGAGGATCGCTCTCGGCGCATCTCGCACCGAAGTTCCTTATCCCTGATAACCTGAATGGAATCATCAGTTAAGCTGCTGTTCTCAACGATGCTCCTCTTGAGGTCCCTAGCCAAGAGATCCACGTCGATGCCCTGCAGCATTATCTTGTTCTCGATGGGACCGATCATGATCGTCGGGTTGCCCCCGTGATCCTTCTTCCAGCGCTGCAGCCACTGGCCGTGGAGCAGGTCCCCGGCCATGCTGTCTATGGTGGCCTTCGCGTCTGATTGGGGCCAGCGTTCCACCGCGACCGAGTCTGTTTTCATCGAGGTCGAGTCCTTTTTCATTTCTTTCGTTGAGCTGCACGCGGCCAGGAGACACAGGGCACAGGCAGCGACGACGGGGACGCGCATCATGAATTGGGGGGGCGAGCGGATCGGCAGAAAGAAATGAGGGCATAGGAAGAGAAAACGAGTAGAACAAATGTCTGCGTGGAGGACAGAACGACGTTACATGTTGAGTTTGCTTCGTGGCACCCTCTTCTTGACCTCCGTCCCGGCGCGCCAGGCCCTCCGATTTGCATCGAGGTTTATGAGCACAAGGTGAACGGTGTAGAAAAGGTTCACCATATCCCCCGACTGATTTTCTGGGATGTTTGAGGTGATGGTGCCCCGAATCACGAAATCCGCTCCGTTCTCCTGGCTCTTGCTCATAATTTCTTCGTGAAGGATCCAGGGCTTACCCATATCGCGTTGAGTCCGGCGTTTGGAGCGAACCTCCTTCCGGATTTTCCTTGCGATGTCAGGATTGACCTGGACTCTATCGGCTTTTCTCAGCTTCTGATTGAGATGATAGTAAAGGCTGTCCGTATCGATGTGCTGCATGGTTTTGTTTTTGATGAGCCCGATAAACACCGTCGGGTGCTCGTCGTGCTCTTCCGTCCACCGCTGTAGCCATTCTCCCTGTAGCATGTCCCCGATCATCTCGTCCGCCACGGTTTGAGCGTCCGTCTCGTCCCATTGGCCCGTTGGAACCGCCGTGGTGTCGGCGGGGGCCGTTTCCATTTTCTGCGATGAGGTGCATCCGGTCAGAATGCATAGAAGAAGGGCAAGAATGATCGGAACGCGCATCATTGGGGAAGCGAACGGGGTGGAAAGAGAAGTAGGCGAACAGAGGGGAATCGGAATCCGTGCGGGCGATTCGGAGAAAGGAGCGTCCCTATCTTTGAAAACCTCCACGACAAGGTCCAGCGGGAGGGCGCGTTACCGGCTCACCTTGCTCCGCTTC
>CAZTDC010000329.1:0-4272 GCA_964612165.1 uncultured Salinivenus sp. | reverse complement strand
AGCCTCGACCCACAAACAGTTGCCCGAGAGATCGACATCCCCGTCCACACGTGGCCGGGAAACTGCTTTGCCGTCTCCGCCGCGATGATCCGAGAGGGCGTGACCGGTGGCGGAGCAATCTACGGCACGTACTGTGGCCCGGTCCACATGGAGTCCCGGTTCGAAAACAGGCCGATCATCTCCCACGGATGGATCCGCCAGGAAAACCGAATCGTCGATCCGACCCGGTGGACGATCACCGATCCCTACAATCCGGCGATTAGCGTCGGGGTAGACTTCGATCAGTACGATCCGGGCGGGCAAGCCCTCCGGAAGAAAATCCGGGCCGCTCAGAGCGCGCCTAAATGGGCCTCCATACGGGCAGAGCACGATTTAAGTCGTCTAAGCGGGTCCGCCCAACGGCGATCCAAGCGAATCCTCCGCTGTCACCGCCAAATCATCACGACGGCCCAACTGAACTGGCTCGCGAACGCGCCCCTGGAGGAACTCGGGGCAGACGCGGAGGAGATCTACCGGTGGATCGGAGAACTCGGGCACTCGGCCTTCATTCCAGTGGACCATCAAGCGATGGTCCTGTCCGGCGACGCCAACCCGAGCGCCTATGACTTCGCCAAAACCGAATAATCACCGATGCGTTCTCAGTCGACTCACAAACGGTTTCGGGACCCGGTAGAAGCGGTCCTGGTCTGGCTCTTTGTCGCCTCGATGATCGCCGCCATGCTTACATGTTCTGCGTAACGCACTCTGCGTAACCTATGCCTGAATCACAGTTTTCCGAGTCGGTCTACAATCAAGCGAAGCGAGCCGCCGAGAATGCCCTTGCCGGGTTCGTCGCCGCGTCGATTGCCTTTCTCGGGCTCGACCCCAGGCGCGCGTCGCTGCACTTCGACATCGCCGTAGACGTTGACAAACTGGAAGCAAAAGGAACCCTTGTCCACCCCCAGGACATCGAGGTCTCAATCTACTACACGACCGACGGGGAGCCAGAAGACGCGGACCGACCTGCCGACTTGAACTGAGCAGCCAAAATGATTGAGGAGAAACCGCTTGCGCTTCTTCTCGGCCTCATCTTTGCCCTGGCGAGCATGACCTACTTCTCCGCCCGGCTGGAAGGGATCTTTCATCACGCGACGCTCTTTCTTGCCATGCTCACCGCGGCCAACGTCGCCGCGTACCGCGAACTCAAGAAACGGACGTATGGACACTGAGCCGCCGACCTGCGCAATCTGCCAGAGCCCGATTGAGGAGGGCTCGAAGGCCATCGCGTCCCGAAAGGGCGAAATCAAAAACTACGGCGACGGCCCCCTTTTCTCGGTCACCGGTCACCGCGGGGTTTTCCACAAGCGGTGCTTCGAAAGGGTCATGGTCCCGCACGTCCGGCCCGACGGGGACGAGGACATCGACACCTGGATCGACCGGCACATTCCCGTAAGCGAGCGTGTCGTAAACGCCGCGATAAACTTCGATTCGCCCGCCGAACTTGCGCGTGCGGTCCAGGACGGCTCCATTCTTCGACTGAACAACGTGGGGGAGAACACCTGCGCGGAAATCGCCGAGTTGCTCCTGGAGGACGATCTTCTTTCGGAGCCGCCCGGCTACCTCTCTATCGATCCGCTCAACGACCGACACTGAAATGCCTGACTCCACCGGCAAACCCAAGCAAGGCTACCTGACCGATCACAACGGGAAGCCCTCCAACATGCGGCTCATGGCGACCCTTTCGATTGTGGTCGCCATTGGCCTGACGGCACTCGTGGGCCTTATCATCTACCAGGGGCAAGAGGCGCAAGACCTCTCGTTCCTCTTCAATCTTATCCTGGTCTGGATCGTGGCCGCGTTCGCGCCGAAGGCAGTCCAAAAATACATCGAGGGGACGTTCTTCCAGGACAAATTCCTGGCCTCCCCGGAAGAGCCGCCCGAGACGAAAACTGAGCCAACCAGCTAACCCGAGCCTTCCATGTACGACCCGCCCGCTCCGGACCCGCGGGCCTACCGCAACGCGCCAGAGATCATTCAGCGGTCAATGGAGAGGTGGCCCTGGGAGCTTTGTCTGGTAGACCCCTGGGTTATCCCCGAGCCCGCCGATAAGCGTCCTCGATTTTTCGAGACCGAGGAGGACGCCATCCTCGCCGCAACGCGGCTGCTCCGCGACCCCTTCGACTACGTGATCCGCCCGAGGGAGTCCTGGCACGGCACGCGGGCCGCCCCCGAAGACTTCGACTGCCCTCCGACCAACACTACCGGCCCATGAACGACGTACTCACAACAGAAAACCTCTGGCGGGCCATCGTCATCCTCGCCGCGCTTTTTCTCCTCTGGTTCTTCTACGGAGACGCCGCCGGTGCCCAGACAGTGCGCCCTCACCTGGAGTTCGGCCTGGAGCAGTGGTCCTCCGGCGATAAGGACTACATGAACCGCATGTCGGTCGAGGCCGCCCTGGAGGCCCAGTGGGGCATTGTCTGGGCCGAGGGAACCGTGAGCGGAGTCTGGTGGGGCTCGGAGCGCTCGAAAATCTCCGGCTCCCTCTGGAATACCGAGGCCGGAAAAACGCTGGAATACCGCCGCTCCGCGGCGCTCGCCGTCGCGTGGAAGGTGGCTCCCTCCTGGGTTGTTCGCCTCGGCGGGATTGTCCAGCGCCGGGGCGTCCACCACCTTTGGCAGTTCAAGTCCCAGGAGGGACGGCACGACTTTTTCCCCGGCGACTGGGAGGTGGGCGTCGCCGGGTGCAACGGGGGCCGGGCGCCGAACTGGCCGCCGGACGGCCCGCAGTGCCCGTCGATTGGCTACTGGGATACAGTAGCGCCGCTTCTCATCCTGGAGAGCGAAATGCTGACCGCGCGGGTGGAGGGGCCGATGCAGACGTGGAAGGACCTGACGCTCCCCTACCCACGGGTGCAGTATTTCCTCACCGTTCGCCCGGCGAAGTGGCGGCTGGAGGTGGAGGGAGAGGCATTCGGTCCGGCGGGCTTTGGGTACGACGTGGAGGTATCCCGGTCGCTACCCGGCGCGGAGTTTTCGGTCCTCGGGCTCGACGTGGACATACCGCCGCTTCCCTTCGTCAGGCTCGGACTGACGGCGAGCGACCATCTGTCGGACCCGGGCTGGGGGATGGGGACCGGCGACAACCTGCGGCGCGTCGGGGCGACGCTGACCATCGAGCAGAGCGACGGACCCTTGCTCCCGAACTGAATTGAGCCGCTATGGAAAAGCCGAGAATCGTACAGAAGCTCATTTTCCCGGACGGAGATCCCGGGTACGCTCACTACGATCTCCGAACAAAGGAAATAGAAGTCAAGAAAGGCATCGACGAGCCGGAGTGGGACACGAGCCGTCCGGATACCTTCGAGGTCCCCTTCGTTGGCATTAGCGAACGGATGGAGGAGGCATACCTGGAGATGGACATGGACCTCTATAGCCGCCAGAATTGAGCCGCTTGATGTTTGACTTTGATGTCGTCTCCAATGAGGAAGCGGAAGAGTGGCTTCATTCGGACGAAGATTCATGGGGAACCGAGCCTGTGGACACAGAGCCGAACTACGCGGCTCTGCGTAGACGCGAACCGCCGACGCCTCTCGACATCCCCTCTCCACCACCGGTCCCGGCGGCGCTGGAGGATCGTGGGCAAGAATACGTTTTCGTCCCGTTCAGCGCGATTTTTGGCGACGCGGAAGACCTCAAGCAATCTATCGCAAGCATCCGGGCCGAGTACCAGATCATCCAGCGGCTCAAGAAGATCTACGGGATGGAGGACCCCGATGAAGGGGAGTTCACCTATGAGGACATGCGCGAGTCCGGTCTTCTCCCCATCGAGGAAAAAGACACCATTGAAGACATCGAGCGAAAGTTCATCCAGCGGCGGTGTGAAGAGATGCGCCCCGACGCGACATGGGCGGAGGTTGCCGAGTCATTAGGAACGACGAAGAAGACTCTCTGGAAGAAGCGAAAGCGCTACGACGTGTTCAACCCGGAAGGTGAGGGAGGTGATACGCACTCAAAAGACCATCGCCATCAATGAGAGCCAGCCAAAAAAGGACCGATGAGTCAGGACTTCTTAGACCGCCTCGCCGAGTTTCTCGCGTCGGAGGACCTTGTAGGCACCGACGTAGAGCCGGAAGACATTGAGTTCAGTTTCGCGCCCCCGTTCCGCGAGGATGAGATTGAAGATCCAGGCTGGATCCCGACCGGCGAGGCGGACATCGAGGCCCTGCGCGCCGCACCGCCCGAGTACCTCGAAGCGGTCGGGATGCAGCGGTGGCGCACCTACGACGACGG
>CAZTDC010000328.1:0-4274 GCA_964612165.1 uncultured Salinivenus sp. | reverse complement strand
ACCGGTAGACAATCTATCGCACTGCATCTTTGGGCTGCGTTCGTTGGGGTGAAGCGGGTCACTGTCGTCATTTTGCCGGTGGGAATTTCAAGTGCCACGCACCGCGAGAACAATTCGATGCACTCCTGACCAGCGGCCCCGACTGAGCCGGGAAGGGCCCCGGTCGCGACCCTAAGGGGTCAACGTCGTACGTAAACGTATTCGAACGAGGCGCATCGTGAACGTCACGGCGGATCCAACCAACGAGAGGCGTCTCCGTCGGTAATGACACCGTTGTCGTAGATCAACGCCCATGCCACGCTGCCCGACCTGTCCTCAGCGTTCGCAGAGGTCGGTTTGGGGCGTCCCGTGCGTGGCAAAGTGTGCGCATCCGCACAATCGCCGCGCGGCAGCGCACGGTGTCCCGACGGCGGTTCGGAACGAGCGGGCAGCGCGCCTGCGAATCAGGATGACGTGCTTCCCTTGAGGAACGTCACCGCCGAACTACGATCCACGCTCAAAACGGTCCGGTAGCCGGTGTTTATCCTTCATTACGGAACGCCGATCCCATCGAGGCTCCGTCCGCCCGAACCATCAGGCCTCGAACCAAATCTCCTGTCGGGGTCCGTTCCCTTGGCGTAGAGTGCTCCCCCATCGCCCGCTCCGCATCGTTCAACCCCCCTCGTTCCTCATGCCGTCCTCCAGATCATCGTGGAAAAATGCGTTTGAACGCACAATCGCACCACTGCGCGCCGATCGCCCCGTGCTCTTGTCGTTTCTCGTGTTTCTGGCGCTGGCCGCCCTCGTCGGCCCGCTTTCGCTGGAATACTGGCGCACCGAGCCGGAATTTCTGCTGAACGTGGCGGCGGAGGCGCACGGGGTGTTGTTCGACCTCCTCCTCTTCGGCTGTCTCCTCCTCTGGTTCGAACAGAAGGCGGAGAAGCGCCGCCGGATCGAGCGGTATCAGAACGCCATCGAGGACTTCCTGGGCTGGGAGTCGGATGAGGCGATGTACCGGATTGTGGGCAACATTCGACGGCTGAACCGGGAGGGCGAATCGCCCGAGAGCCTGAAGGAGGCCTACCTCGCCGGAGCGGACCTGAAGGGGGCCGACCTGTCGGAAACGTCCCTCGACGGAGCCGTAATGACCGGAGCTGATCTTCAGCACGCCGACCTGTCGGGGGCGTACCTCGGCACCGCCGACCTGACCGGAGCCAACCTCCGCAAGGCCGACCTGTCCGGCGCCCACCTCGGGGTGTTTGCGGGAATGGTCGGGTCGGACGACGGCCAGCACACCACCCTCACGAATGCCTCTCTCCGGGCGGCGGACCTCCGTGACCTCCGCAACGCCGAGGCCCCCGACGTTGCCGACGCCCAGACCCTCTACAAGGCCCGCCTTGACGACGATCTCCGGGCGGCCATCGAGGACGCGTCGCCCGATCTTCTAGAGCCGGACCCGTCGAGCGCGCAGCCGTAACGGGCACAACTCGGAAGCGAGGCCGGTGGTCGCTTCCCTCCCTCCTGTTTGCGTCCCGCCGCTAGTTACTCATCTCGGAGAACAACAGCGGGATCGGTACGAGCTGCCCGCAGTGCCTGCACCCCTACCGTCAGGAGCGCCACCGCTACGACGAGCGCGCCGGCCCCCAGAAAAAATCCTAGCCCAAGATCGATGCGATAGGCAAAGGTTTGGAGCCACCGGCGGATGCCCCAATAGGCGACGGGCACCGCTAGCAGGAAGGCCACGCCCGTGAGCTTAAGAAAGTCTTTCGCGAAGAGGAAAACCACGGACTCGACCGTCGCGCCCAGGGCCTTCCGAATTCCAATCTCGCGGGTCCGCCGCGCCACCGCCAGCGCCGCCAATCCGAAGAGCCCGAAGCACGCAATCAGGAGCGCGAAGCCGGCGGCGGCACGGATCACGGACTGCTGGCGCTGCTCAGCCCGATATGCGTCGTCCACCACCCTGTCCAGAAAACGGAACTCAAACGACCGCTCGGGCGCAACGTCCGCCCACGTCCGGCGGAGCGCATCGATCGTTTCGCCGACCCGCTCAGGCGCGATGCGGACGTAGATGTTCTGGACGCCCCCACTGAAAACCGAGTCGGATAGGAACAGGACCGGCTCAATCCGGTGCCGCATCGATCGGGTATGGACGTTTTCTATGACCCCAATCACGGTCGCGTTTTCCAGAAATTTACCCACAAGCGAGTCGTCACTGAGGCGGATCTCTTTTCCAACCGGGGCCGCCCACCCCATTGCCTGCACGAACGCCTCGTTCACGAGCACGGCCTGATCATTCGCAACCGTTCGCGCGGGAAAGCCCCGTCCCTCCACGATGTCGATGGAAAGCGTCTCCGTGAAGGTCGAGTCGACGGTGTGGGCTGCCGCCGTTATGTCCTCGGTGCTGGCAGACGTGATACGGGTCTCCATCCCATCACGGCCGAAGAAGGAGAAGTTCGAGGCCGCGACCCGCTGCACCCCCGGCTGGCGTTGTGCCTCTTTTCGGAAGAGATCATAGATTTCCTCGCCGTCTTGTGAGGAGCCGAGGTTACTGATCCGCACGATCCGTTCGGTTTGAAAGCCCAGGTTCTCTTGCATGTAATCGAGCTGGTCGGACATCACGAATGTACCTACGACCAGCCCCATCGACAGCGCAAACTGGAGCACCACGAGCCCCCGCACGAGCGCGCTGCGACCGCCAATCTGTGCGGTCCCGCGAAGGATCGATACGGCGTCGAAGCGAGACAGAACGAGGGCCGGATAGCTCCCAGCCAGGAGGCTGACGACCCCCACCAGCCCTAAGAGCCCCAGGCCCAGCGCGGGCGTTAGGCGGAAGTGGAGGTCCGCCCCCGTCATCTGGTTGAACGTCGGGAGGAAAAGGGCAGCAAGCCCAATTCCGAGCAGAAGGGCCGCGCCGCTTGTAAGGAAGGCCTCCCCCCAGAATTGGGCGCGCACCTGACCGCGCCGGGCGCCCAGCGCCTTCCGCACGCCGACCTCCTGTGCCCGATCGGCCGAGCGGCCCAGTGAGAGGGTCGTAAAGTTAATGCCCCCAATCAACAGCACCAGGAGGGCGGCGCCTGCCAGTACGTACGAGTAGACCGGGTCGTGCGGGGCCGTCAGGGTCGTGGGGGCAATCTCGGGACTCAGATGGATGTCCGCGAGGGGCTGAAGCGCAAGTCGCACGGTCTCCTCGCCCGTGTGCACCTCCAGATCGTTCTCCCCTCCAGGCCCGGATGTCCCAAAACGGTCGGCGGCGAACGATTTCAACTTTTCCTCCAGAGTCGCGCCTTGGCTCGATTGCCGAAGCAGCGCGAACGTCGACGCGACCGGGAAGTCCCAACGCTCCAGGGCCGCCTCCCGCATGACGCCGGAAAAGTTGTATTTGTACAGGTCGAAGGGAAGGAGGACATCAAACTGAATGCTCGACCGCGACGGCGGATCGGCCACAACCCCGGTGACCGGAACCTCGACGGGTTCTTCCTCAATCTGAACGGTGAGCGACGCGTCCATCGGATTTTCCGACCCAAGGTACGTTTGCGCCGCCGATTCGGAAAGAACGATTCCGCCCGACCCTGCGAAGCTCGGCTGCGGATGTCCCTGTTTGACCGGAAACGAGAAGACGTCGAAAAAGGACGAGTCGGCGAACAGCGCCCGGACCGTAAAAGTCTCGTCGTTTCGGGTGAGGCGCACCGACTTGTCCCTCAGCCGCACGGACGCCTCGACCTCCGGAAATGACTGCGTAAGGGCGGAGCCGAGCGGAGAGGGCGTGCTCGACTCCGTTTCGGTGTCCCCGGCCGGCGTGGTCACCACCCGATTCACTCGGACAATGCGGTCCGCCTTCTCGTGGAACTCATCGTACGTCCACTCACTGCCCACGAAGAGGGCCAGGAGGACACAGCACGCGATGCCCAACGCCAAGCCTACGACGTTGACGACGGCGTAGGTTTTGTGGCGCCGGAGATTTCGCCAGGCAATCTTGAGGTAGTTTCGCAGCACGGGAAAGAAAAAGAACGTCTGTTCCGAAGAAATGCATACGCGAATGCAGCCGCCCGTCGGCGGTCCATTCAGCCCTTCACTGCCGCCTCCGCCTCTCCGATCAGGTAGTCGTCCTCAACCTGCCCGTCCACGAGCTCGACGATGCGATCCCCGTACGAGGCCTGCTTCTCGGAGTGGGTGACCTGCACGATGGTCACGTCGTCCTCCCGGTTGAGGCGCTGGAGCGTCTCCATGATGTCCTCGCTCTGGCGGGACTGCAGGTTGCCGGTCGGCTCGTCGGCCAGGATCACGCGCGGCTCGAT
>CAZTDC010000327.1:0-4274 GCA_964612165.1 uncultured Salinivenus sp. | reverse complement strand
GGCGCGGCACAACGGTCGTTCGGGTTCGCAGGTACCACGAGCCGACGTATCGAGCGAGGTGCGAGCCAAACTGGAGAACCTCTTCGTTCCGGTACCGGGGCCGGCTATACTGCGCCGACAACTCCCATGGCCCCAGGAGTTGGTAGAGCTCCGCAAGGAAAGTATGTTGAGGGCGAATCCGTGCATCGCTCCCAACTCCAGCCCTGTCCGTACGCGTCGTTCCAAAGATCCCGCCAGAAATCTACGCTCACTCCTTCATCTGTGATGTAGAAGCACCGTTGCCGAATGAGTGGGCACGAGCATGCCACTGGAAATCGCTCGTGAGAGGGCGGTCGTTCACAAATTCCTTCGTACGGTCCAAGTCATGGTGGCTGGCGTGCGGGCAACGATCAAAACTCGTACGAGACCGAAACGGTTGTGCTGACGCGTCGCTGGGTACGTGCAGAGAACTCCTCAAGATCGTATCCAAGGGAGGCTCCGATCCGGGTTCGTTGGTTCAGCGCCCACTGAGCGTGGGCCGATATGCTCCACGACCGGGTCCGTTGGAAGTCTTCCTCAAAGGCCTCTGTGCCCGCAGGTGATGAGCCGATGCTTCCGCTCGCCCCAACGTACGTTTGTGCATCGCCCAAGTACCGTCGGACCATGCCATTCACGGACACCGATGTGCCGATCCCAGACGGTGTTACGTAGGTCCCGCCCCGAAACATGTAGCTGCTGTAGTACTTGGTCAGGGACGCCGTGTAGATAAGCGTCCCCCCGCCTCCAAAGTTGAGGTAGCGGGCTCCAATCTCCGCCGTCGTGCTCCACGGAAGGCTCTTGTACAGAGACCCGCCCAGGCGATACCGCGGAAAGATAGACGACCGGGAGTACCCGACATTTACGTACGCGTACAGCCCATTCGCAAGCGACGGATACGCGTCGACCCCCACCTTCACCCCGTTCGTCGAAAACCGGCTTGCGTACTGCAGTCGACCGATGATGCTCCCAATGGGGGTGGATCGACTGAGGGTGACCGTTCCAAAGCGCCACGGGGCTCGTCCCCCACGAAATGCATCGTGCCGGTAGGACAGCGACGCGGTGTAGCGCCTCTGTGCCGCCTTCAGTCGGCGCAGCGCTGCCTTCGCGGACTCGTTGGATGGATCAGCGGACAGGATTGCGTCGAGCTGTACGCGGGCAGCCTCCGGCCTCCTCAACGCTCGGAGAAGCGCTGCTCGCTTCTCGGTGAAGTGTGAGTCGTCTGGATAGTATTCATGGCCCTGGTCGGCGTACACTAACGCGCTCTGGTACCGCCCCGACCACGACTCCACGTCGATCATCGCTTTGAGTCCCTCGTAATGGTCGGGCGCCTTGTCTAGAACATGCGACAGTTCAGCCCGAGCACTGTCTCGCCGTCCTTCCCAGGCCAGGGTGCGCGCCACGAAGACCCGAATGCCGTGGTAATTCGGGCTTCGCTCGAGCGCCCTGTAGCCCAGTGCCCGTGCCCGCTCGTAGTCGTTTTTTTCAAACGCCACCGTGCGGGCCTTGGCAAAGAGCGAGTCGGTCGACTGCGCCTCCACGACTGAGATGGGGCACAGCATCCCCCCAAGCATAACGATCCCAAAAACCAGAGCGCGCCAGTCCGTCGGCGAATGGTGAACGATGTATGTCACGGCGTAAGCTGCTCCTTGAGGGAAGGAAGGGCGGTGTTCTCGGGGTCGACCCGCTCCAGGGTGGAAACGACAGCTTCCGCTTCCTCAGTGCGTCGGAGAGCGAGCAGTGCCTTGGCTTTCTTCGCCAGGAAGTCCGGCCGGTCGGGATGATGCGTCAGCCCCTCGTTAATGACTTGGAGGGCAGTTTCGGGACGCCCTGCCCAGCGTTCTGTGTCCGTCAGGGCATTGTAGGCGTCGTAATACGTGGAGTCCCGCCGCATCACCGTGCGGAACGCCCGCCGAGCCCGGTCGAACTTCCGGCTCCACGCGTAGGTGCGTCCCAGAAGAAGCCGGACATCGTGGTAGTTCGGGGAGGCCTCTAGAAGGCGCTCGGCAATGGCACGGGCGATCTCGTACTGGCCATCGAACGCTTTTTGCCGGGCCATTTCAAACTGTTCGGGAGCCGTCAAGCCTTGCCGATCGATCTGGGTCAAGACCGAGTCGACCACCGCCTGGGCCGTACCATCCGGAGGGGCTGGAGGGGCGTCGGAGGCACCACGGAAGGGCGTGGTGGAGGGAAGCTCCTCGACCGAGACGGTGGAACTGTGCAACCGGTCTTCCTGCGTTACGTACCGGTTGATTGTTTTGAAACGGGCCAGCCGACGCTGCAACTCGCGGTTCTTCTTGGTGTCCGACACGGGAGCCAACCGCAGCCCGTCTTCAAGACGGTACAGCTGGTCTTGAGCCAGGTAATGCTCATTGTGGAGATAGTCGACCAGCTGGTTTTTATTGCGCATCAGCGGCATCGACCGGGTGTTGCGAAAGCGGCGCGTCGTGTCAACGGGCGTTCCGAGCCAGTGGGACTGTTCTAGGGGCGTCACGCCGTACTGCTCGCGGAGAAACCCCAGGAGGGTCGGGGCAACATCGGCCAGGGTGGAGACAGAGCGAAACTGCTGGCTTTCCTTCAGCAGGGGCGAGTAAATGAGGAGTGGAACGTGGTAGCGGGCAATCTGAGACGGCTGGGGGATGGGGATGAGCCGATGGTCACCAGCAATGATAAAAATCGTGTTCTCGAAGTCGGGACGTGTCCGGTACCGCTGAAAAAACTGCCGAAGTGCGTCGTCGGTGTACAGAAATGTGGTGAGTTCGTCGCGGTACGTTCTGTACCGGGCCTCCCGTTCACGGTCTACGTCCATCCGATTCAGTCGACCCTCAAACCGTCGATCGTACTCGTCTTCCTCCGGCACCACGAAGGGATCGTGGGTCTGGAGGGTGTGGACGATGGAAAGCTGGGGCCGGTGGTCGACCGTATCCATGATGCCTGCGATCCGATCGAACAGCTCCTTGTCGGAGTACCCCCAGTACCGCTCTCCGGTGCCAGGACCCTCCCCAGAGACGCGGCGGAGCGCGTCCCGACCGATTGTACGATCGGTCCCCTGGCGGTTCAGGAACCGATCAACCTTGTCGAACGACAGGTCAAATCCGCTGTAGTAGGCGGTCTGATATCCTCGCTCCCCGAGTACGTCGATCAGCGTGCGGTGCTCGGGCATGCTCGTCCCCATTTCCATAAAGCCCCGCTCCGCGTAGGGCAGAGAGCCGAAGAGCGACGGCATCAGGCCGAAGGTGCGGCCCGTAGTGCTCAGCGCATTGGGCCAGTGCAGGCTCTCCTGGCTCAGGGAGTCGACGAAGGGCGTAAATCCGCCGTAGTCATTCTCTTCTCCTACAAACGTGGTCCCAAGTCCCTCAAAGATAATGAACACGAGATTCGGGGGCTGGGGAGGCGTAGTATCGGGAGCGTCAAAAAACGGGCCTAGCACGTCGTCGTAGTCGGCCCGGTACATCCACGGATACGTGCGGGACACGGTATCCCGCAGAGCGACATTGTCCGAAGACCCGTCCGGAGAGTCGGCCCTCTCGCCTGGAGCGGCGGACGCAAAGAGCACGTCGCTGCTCTCCGCGAGGAGGTACATCGTCTTGTTCGTGGATAAAAACTGCGTGGACGGACGATCGGCCCCCGGGTTGGGCGCGTCCACGAGGAGCCCAACGATTAGGAGCCCCCCCCCGACGTGTCCAATCCATGTGGGGGCCCGGTACCGCCGAGCGACGAGACACAACCCCACCACGGTCCCAGTCAGGATGAGCGCCGCGGCCACTGCCCAAGCTCCGATCGCCCCGGAGGCCTGGACGGTGTCTACGATCTCCGTCGGCGTGTACCCCCAGAGGTCTCGGCCCAGCGGCTGCAGGGTTATGGCAAAGTAGTAGGCCAGACCAAGTTGGACGAGATCAAGCACGAGGAGTCCCCCCACGAACGTCCAGAACGCTGCTTCGCGAGAGATGGAAAAAACAATGACGTAGATTGCCGTGAGCACAGCCCCGAAGAGAAGGGCGGCACGCACATCATGCACCAGCCCAAGAACCTCGTAGAACGGAATCGAGACCGAGAGGGCGTGGCTGGACTGTACGAGGAAATACTCGGCGGCTCGTCCCAGGATGGACGTGGCCAGGAGAACACCCCACAGAGGAATCACGGCGTTGACCGCATCGACACGCCCGGTTTTTTCGGCAGGCACAGCACAGGATGTTTTGTGATCACTCATCGGACGTATTGAATCCAGAACGCTTCATGACGCCCCACTCCTCCTTGCT
>CAZTDC010000326.1:0-4276 GCA_964612165.1 uncultured Salinivenus sp. | reverse complement strand
GTGGCCCGTTCGTACGGGGCCGAGGTTCTCTCAGGGGATATAAACCAGGGGTGTACCATCGGCCGCAAGCGGCTCGCCGAGCACGTGTCCGCCGACTGGATCCACTTCCACGACGCCGACGATGCGTTGTATCCGAACTTTGTAGAACAGGCACAGAGGTGGATGCGACGGGAAGACCCGCCGGATGTGATTCTCTTCGGCTACGAGCGGCGTCACGAAGACACCGATGAGGTACTCCAAGTCCGGCGCTTCGACGCCGACAGGTTGCGGAGCGACCCCATCGGATATACCATCGAGACCGTTATCAATCCGTTCTGCGGACTCTATCGTCGGCAGTCGTTTCTTGAGGCGGGGGGGCCAGACACCGATCCGAATGTGCTGTACAACGAAGATGCCGCCATGCACTGCAAGCTTGCCCGATCTGGACTCCGGTTCGACGCCGATCCGACCGTGACGGTGATCAACTACAAGCGTGAGGACTCGATGTCCCAGGACAACTTGGCAAAATGCGATCGGGCCCGCTACCACGTTTTAAAAAAATGTGCGCATCACAACGGAGACGACTATGCCGAAGTCATTGCCCGAGAGCTCTGGGACAATGCGACGATGCTGGCGACGCGACTCGAATGGGATGCTGCAGACAAGGCCGCCCGGCTGGCGGTGCAACTTGATGGACGAATCCCGACCGGTCAGGGACTGCTATTCAGTACACTTTGCGCTGTTCATCCCCATGGGGCCTTACGCCTTCGGGAGTGGTTAATTCGTACATTCAAGCCTTATATGCGCCCCTAACGAGTGGACGACGTCATATCCAGACCGGTGCCGAAATAACAAATGTGACGAAGAGCAGAATCTCCTTGTAGCAAGTAAAAATTCTGCCCTAAAAAATGAAAAATGAGAATGGTAATAATTTGGAGAAAAACAAAGTATCTGTAATAATTCCGTGTTATAACTCCGAAAAATATATTGAAAAATCGATAGAAAGTGCAATAGATCAAGATTACGAACCGAAAGAAGTAATAGTAATAGACGACGGGTCCACCGATAAAAGTCTCAATATAATTCAATCTTTTGAGCCTTACATTAAATGGAAGCACCAAAAAAATGGAGGGGCACCAAAAGCCCGAAACCATGGCCTATCGGTGGCCTCTGGAGAGTTCGTCAAGTTTTTAGACGCAGACGACCTTCTCGTTGAAGGAGCAATAGAAAAACAGGTAAGACATACTAAAGAGTCCGAAGAAAATACGGTAGTTTACGGAAGCGAAATGCAGATCGACGAAAACGGCAATTTCGAAGAGAGTTACAGGAGCTATCGTCAAATGAAGGATAAAGAAGATCCGCTCAAATATATACTAAAAGTAAACCCACAGACATCTCTTCCATTACATAAAAATATATTCCTAAAAGCTGTAAATGGGTTTGATGAAAGTTTGCCGCGTGCTCAGGAGTACGATTTGCACGTCAGAATGGTTATCGAGGGGATTGATTTCAAATACATCCCGGAGAATGTGTCGATAACCAGGTTTCATGGGGGCAAAAGTAGAGTGAGTAACGAGGATCACCTTGCAGAAGACCCTGAGTATCACGTTGAATGGGTCAGAAAAGTAGAGAGATGTATTCGGTCGAGTTACAATGGGAGGTTCTCTGCTGAAGCAAAAAAGTTTCTCGCAAAAGATCTCTGGGTAAACGGCCGCGGCGTACTTCGTAATGGGCATCCTGATGTTGCGAAGAAGAGCTTTGAATACGCAAAAGAGCTCCATCCGAAGTGTGTAGTTGGGTCTCGATCGTACCGGTGGTGCGTGCGGCTCCTTGGTCCAATCCTGGCGGAGCGTATCGGGGCCTTGTTTCGGGACCAACAGAATTACTCTGTATTGGGCAAGGGTAAGCAACGATAAGCGTATGTCGGACCCTCTCGTCTCGATCTGCATGGCGGCGTATAATGTTGACGAGTACGTCGCCGACGCTATCGATTCCGCACTCGCCCAAACTTGGCCGAACTTGGAAGTAATAGTTGTGAATGACGGGTCGACGGATGGCACGAGGGCGATTTTAGAGGCATACGGAGAGCACGAGAGGGTCACGGTTTTCCATCAGCAAAACCGGGGGCAGAACGTGGCCAGAAATCGGGCATATCGCGAAAGCCGAGGGGACCTGATCAAATTTTTCGACTCCGATGACTTGCTTGCCCCGGAAACTGTCGAGAAACAAGTCAAGCGACTTGACGGGAGCAGCACCCACATTGCATATGGAGAGTGGGCGCGCTTCTACGACGACCCGGCCGAGGCAACCTTTGAGCCCAAACCAGTCTGGCAGGACATGGACCCAGTGGACTGGCTCGTGACGTCGTGTATGGATGGATGGCCCATGCAGCAGTGTGCTCTCTTCCTTATTCCGAGAGGAATTTTGGAGCAGTCGGGCCTCTGGAACGAGCAGCTGTCGCTCATTGACGACTTCGAGTTCTTTACTCGTGTGATGGTCCATTCTGAGGGGATCCGGTTTGCGCCGGGGGCTCGGATCTACTATCGGTCCGGACTTGAGGACAGTGTCTCTGGGCGAGAAGACCGTGAGGCCGTGAAGTCCGAATTCCGTTCGGTGGTGCTCGGAACCCAGCACCTGCTCGATCGAGAAAATAGCCCCCGCACACGGCTGGCGGCGGCCAACCGGCTCCAGGAATTCGTGCATGCCCGGTACCCTGAACATAAAGACCTGTGTGCAAAGGCGGAAAAGCGGATTGAGGAGCTAGGTGGGAGTGACGTCGAGCCGAATGGGCCGCCCGGATTCCAAATCCTGCGCCGAGTGATGGGGTGGCGATGGGCCCGGCGCATCGAGCGGTTCGCGAAGCGGCACGGGCTGAATCGCGCCGCCCTCGCGGAACTATTCTTCGGCTCCCAGAAGTGATGTCAGGCATGACCCGGTCGACCGAACGTTCAGAGGCCCCTGCGTCTTTGCTTCGCGTCTTGGTCCTCGTGGGCGGGAGCTACGTCTCGGGGGCCGAGATCATCGCCCTCGAGTCAATGGCCGGTCTGCAGGCACGGGGACACGAGGTCCACTGTGTCTCGAACGGGTGGAACGACGGCGACTTCGTGTCGCGCCTGGAAGAGGCGGGCATCTCCCACGACACAATCAAGCTCGGATTCATCTCGAAGCACATCACCAACCTGAAATACCTCCGGTGGACGCTCAACGCGCTGGTACACCTCCCGGGGGCCTGGTACAAATTCAGCCAGATCTACGATCGGGTTAACCCCGACGTGGTCGTGGTCCACGGCACTCGGATGGCCGGGATGATTCAGCCCCTCCTCCGGCCAAGCGAGACGGTCTTTTACGTGCACGGAGACCCAAACCCGACATTCTTTACACGGCGGATCATCGATGAAGGAGGGACGCAGGGTCGATTGTACGTGGGAGTGTCGGAGTACATTCGGTCGGAAATCTGCGAGATGGGGGTTCCGGAGGAGCGTGCGACGGTGATCTACAATGGAGTGGAAGTTCCGGACGAGCAGAACGGGGTCCACACTCAAGAGGGAGCGGAGCCCACGACGGTCGGAATCGTCGGACAGGTGGGGGCCTGGAAGGGTCACGAGGACTTCATTGAGGCGCTGCGTCTACTACATGAGGCGGATCTGGACGTCCGGGGCGTGATTGTTGGCCGCGGAGACGACGAGTACGAAAACACCCTCCGCGAGCACATCGGTCAAAACGGGCTGTCCGATGTCGTGGAGTGGCGCGGGTACGTGCAAAACACCGATGAGATTTACGGAGGAATCGACATTTGTGCGGTGCCGAGCCGGTTTTCGGAGCCTTTCGGGCTTGTCGCGGCGGAGGCGGGGGCGCGGGGCATTCCGGTTGTGGCCACGCGGCGGGGAGGACTCCCCGAGATCGTGGAGCACGGAGAGACAGGGTATCTGGTAGAGGCCGAAGCTCCGACAGCTCTAGCTGACTGGATTGCTACGCTCGTACAGAATCCGGGGCGTCGAGAAAAGATGGGCCGTGCGGCTCGTCTACGAGTCCGAGAAAGGTTTTCGAAGGAGCGGATGGTGGATCAACTTGAGACGAGCTTAGCCCGGTGTGTGGCCCGGCTGAATTGATCTCATAGGATCGCTCGGACTGCACCTCATTGTTTTGCCAAATACGAGTCTCGTGCCGAGTCAATGCCGTCGCTTCTGAATCGCACCGAGCATCTCCTTCGCTGTCCACTCGACAACGCCCTCTGGCAGGTGGACGCCCTCTTTGCGCATCAAAGACCAGAGCATTTGGCCTCCACGCGGTGGCGCTA
>CAZTDC010000325.1:0-4283 GCA_964612165.1 uncultured Salinivenus sp. | reverse complement strand
TGGCCCGGAGCCGGCTCAAGAGCCACTCCAGGTTGTCCTCGTTGAACGTGAGCGGGTCGCCGCCGGTGAGGAGCACGTCGCGAATCTCGTCGTGCTCGGCGATGTAGTCGATGGCGGCCTGGTGCTCGTCGGTGCGCATGAAAAAATTTGCGTCCCCAACCATGCGCTTGCGTAAACAGTAGCGGCAGTAGATGGCGCACTCAGCGGTCACGCAGAAGGCGACCCGGTCCTCGTAGTTGTGAATGAGGTTTTTGACCGGGGAATGTCCGGTTTCGTCGAGCGGATCCAGCTCATCGACGAGGTCCGGCCCCAGCTCGTCCATCGTCGGCACCACCTGCCGGCGAATCGGGCACGAGGGATCGGTGGGATCCATGAGCCGGGCGTAGTACGGCGTCACGTTCCACCGAAACACGTCGCTGGTCTTCTCGATGGCCTCCCGCTCGTCGGCGGTCGGCTCAATCCATTCCTCTAGCGCCTCCACGCTGTGGATGCGATTCTGCATCTGCCACCGCCAGTCGGTCCACCGGGAATGGTCGGGGTGTACCTGTGACTTGGTCTGTACCATCGGTCGAGAGGAGGAGCGAATAGGAGCGGAACGAATCGGAATCGTGATAGCCTACACGCGTCTCCCTGGATCGTGCCCGTGCCCCGCCGCGGTGGCCTCACGCAACCGGTTCGCGCCAGTGGAGTGTGACGGGACCGCCCGGAGAGAGCATCACGAGCGTCGGTTCGACCCCTTCCAGAAATGCCCACTCTGATCCGTAGACCGCCCCCCAGCGCACGGTGACGTAGCGTTCCTGCACACGATAGAGGGGCTCGACGGGACGCTCGATGCGGGCGCGGTGGAGCGCCCCGCCGCGACTCGTCCCGAACCGCCAGCCTCGGTCCATGAGGAAGGCGGCGAGCGTGTCCGGGGCCGGCATCACGGGCGGCTTCTGGCCTACGGCTCGCAGGCGCTGCTCGCGGCCTGCTCGGTCGAAGCGGTAGGTCATCTCGATTGTACCGGCCCGCTCCCGCCACAGCGGCTGCATGGACACCACGTCCACCGGCTCGCCGTACAGTTCCCGCGCCCCCCACGCCACGAGCCGCCGCGGCACGTAGGCCTGCATGGTGATCGTGCCCGCCCGGTCAGACCCCGCCCCGTCCTCCCGAACGAGCACCTGCAGCTCCACCGCCGGCACCCGCCGAAAGCCCGGTCCCGCCACGCCCAGCACCCGTACCTTCACCAGCTCTACGCCCACGAGGGTGACGTACGCCTGTCCCTCTCGCGTGTCCGGCACCAGACCCGTCGGAAGCAGCGAGGCCACCTGCTCCGGCGCCACCGCGTAGCTCACCACGACCCGATTCCGGGCCGTGGCCTGAAGAATGCGCGGCTGGGACGACGCAGCAGACATGTGGAATACAACAAACTTTTGGAGCCCAAACGTCCATGACGAACAAACCGCCCGCGTTCTCGGCGCAGTCCGTCTGTTCCGCGAAGGCACCGTGCCCTTGGGAGTTCCCAGGCCTCTTCGATGTTGAAAGAAAAATCCACACCGCCCCCTCCAGAGAAAAAGGGCGCACCCCGGAATGGGGCGCGCCCTTCAGTTCAAACCGGCAAGTCGACCTCGTCAGGTTCTGGTGGAGGAGGTCGGGTGCGTGCGATCCCGCTCCTTGTGCGGCTGCAGGTCCTGCTTGCTGTGCCGCTGTCGCAGCTTCCGGAGCGCCTTCTCCTTGATCTGACGCACACGCTCGCGAGTGAGGTCAAAGCGCTTGCCAATCTCCTCAAGCGTCAGCGGGTGCTCGCGCCCGATGCCGAAGTAGAGGCGCGTAATCTCGGCCTCGCGGTCGTGCAGCATGCTGAGCGCCCGTTCGATGTCGATCTTGACCGACTCCTCGAGCATCTCTTCGTCGGGGGAGTCGCTTTCGTCGTCCGGGAGCACGTCGAGGAGGCTGTTGTCGTCCTCCTCGTTGAAGGGCGCGTCCATCGAGAGGTGGCGGCTGGTGTGCTGCATGGCCTCGCGCACCTTCTGGACGTCGATCTCCAGCTCCTCGGCAAGCTCTTCGATGTTGGGCTTGCGATCGAGATCCTGCTGCAGCCGCGCGCTGGCCTTGCGGATCTTGGAGATGGTGCCAATGCGGTTGAGCGGGAGGCGCACCACGCGACTCTGCTCGGCGAGGGCCTGCAGAATGGCCTGGCGAATCCACCAGACGGCGTAGGAGATGAATTTGAAGCCTCGAGTCTCGTCGAAGCGCTTGGCGGCTTTGATTAGGCCGTAATTCCCTTCGTTGATCAGGTCGGCGAGCGAGAGGCCCTGTCCCTGATACTTCTTCGCTACGGAGACGACGAAGCGAAGGTTGGCCCGACAAAGCTTGTGAAGCGCCTCTTCGTCTCCATCCTCGATGCGACGAGCCAGTTCGACCTCCTCTTCCGGCTCTAGCAGGTCGATTTTTCCGATTTCCTGGAGGTACTGGTCTAGCATCCGTTGTTCGCGGGGAACGTACATATGGCTCCGTTCAGTTATGGCAGTGTGGCGATGACGGTGGCGATGAGAACGGGCACACGCCTCCCCCCTTCAAGGTGGCCAGAGGGAAGTCGGCGGCAGCAGCCGATGGTGCCCAGATCGTCATGGTTAACAAACTCGTAAAAGGACCGATGATTGTACCGCGATCTCCTCACGAGCGATGGCTACGCTTGTTCCAGGGGAAACTACTTGAGATACGATAGCGGACGGGATAAAGTCAATTCTTCTGCTGCAATGTCTCCCAAACCCCATCCGCCACGTCCCGGTTGTCGCTCATACGGGGGACCTTCGTCTGTCCGCTAATGTCGTCCTTGGTCGCTTTCAGCCACTTGTAAAACGTCCCGTCGGGCACGGCCGAGATGGAAGGGGCGTCAAACGCGTTGGCTTCCCGACGCATCTGGTAGTGGCGGTTCACGTCCTGGAGGTACTCGTCGAGAAGATTGGAAAAGGCGTCAAGGTCGGCCGGGGCCTCCTCGAATTCAATGAGCCATTCATGCCCCGGCAGCTCCTCCCCGTTTTGCAGCGCCCGGGGCGCAATGTGATAGTCGACGACGTGCGCTCCTGTTTCATCGCAGGCATGTCGCAGTGCGGCCCGCGCCTCGTCGCCGTACAGCGCCTCCCCGTATTCGTCGATGACTTCGCTGGTGCGACCGGACACAGTAATCTTATGAGGAAACGTCTGTGTGAAACGAAGCACGTCGCCCACCTCGTAGGCCCAAAGGCCACTGCTGGACGTGACAAAAAGCGAGTAGCGCACGTTCGGCTCCACGTCCTCAATCGTGTAGCGGCGCGGATTGTCCTCGTCCCGCTCGTCGACCCGCACAAACTCGTAGAAGACCCCATTGTCCAGGTGCAGGAGCATCGAGGGATCGTCCAGCTTGTCTTGAAACGAAAAGAAGCCCTCCGATGCGCCGTAGGTCTCGACGAAGTCAATGTCTTTCTGGATCTTCTCCTCCAGCAGGTCGCGGTACGACCGCAGCGGAACGCCGCCCGAAATAAAGACCTGAAGGTTGGGCCAGATCTCTCCGATCGACGAGACCGTGTCGCTGTGGCGCTGGTTGTACGCGTCGATGAGTTCGTCGAAGAGCACGATCGCCCAGGTGGGTGCCATAACGACGAGTCGAATGTCCTGGTCGACCGTGCGCTCGGCGATGGTGCGCAGCTTCTCTTCCCAGTTCGGGATGAAAGACACTTCGTTGGGTACTGCCTGGAAGAGCGCACTGAAGAAGCCCGGAGCATTTTCGGCGAGGATGCCGCTAATCTCTCCGGCAAGCGTGCCGGGATAGTTGGGATCTTCTTCCACCCGCCCGGGCAGCGTGAGGTGATTACCCAGAAAGAAGCGCCCGTCGAGCGTTTCGCGCAGGTAGTGCAGCCCCGTCCCGACGCTGAACGACCGGTTGTGATCGATGGTCTCCTGACTGATCGGAATGATTTTGCCGTCGGAGACAGTGCCACTGGAGACCGCAAAATTTTTGAAGGTGCCGGGCCACATCACGTCGGCGGCGCCCTCCCGCACGCGAAGGACATCCTCCTCGATGTCGTCGTAGGTATGCAGCGGCACGCGGTCTTGGTAGGCCGCGACCACGTCGGAGGCGTTCGCAATCTCAGCAAAGTCGTAGTGACGCCCCCATTCAGTGTCGGCCGCCCGCGAGAGAAGATCTCGAAGAAGCGTGCGCTGCGTGGAAACGGGATTCTGCTTGAAGCTGTCGATCCGCTGAACCGGATCGAGCCACTGCAGCGCGGAGCGGATCAGCTCGTCCATCGATGAGACAAAAGGCA
>CAZTDC010000324.1:0-4288 GCA_964612165.1 uncultured Salinivenus sp. | reverse complement strand
CGCGCATGGCGTTGAGCGTTGTCGTCGAACGAGAAGCGAACGTGAGTGCGGAAAGCGTCCCCGCCGACCCGAGATGAAGGAGCGAGTCGGACAATGGGACCACCCCCGATGTGAGTGGCGTGTGGTCGCCTAAAAGAGGGGGATGACCGGCAATGTCAAGGGAATGTCCGCTCCGCAACAGGATTCGTCCGCTCCGCAATGATGCCCTCAGCCGCGCTTCGGGCCAATCGGGTCTCGGGCTGGTTTTCTCTCGCCTCGTTCGTGTCCCACAGACGACCTCGATCGGGTCGGCAGACACAAAGCAGCACTCATGAGCCGCAGTCACGCCTCCCCTTCTTCCTGATACGCCGACGGCGCGGTGCCGACCTCCTCTCGAAAGACCTGCGAGAAGTGCGAGGAGGACCGGTAGCCCACGGCGTAGGCCACCTCCGACACCGTCTCGGCCCCCTCCTCGAAAAGGGCCTTCGCCCGCTCGATGCGGCGGCGCCGGAGGAAGTCGGACGGACTTTCCCCCACCGCCTCCTTCAGGCGCCGCGACAGCTGCCGCCGGCTCAGGGCCATCTCGTCGGCCCACTGCGAAACCGTAAAGTCCGGATTGCCCAGGTACGGCTCCAGCGCCTCCAGCACTCGCTCGACGAACGGCACCTCGCCCTCATCGACCGCCGTATCGAGAGAGGCAAGATGCACCTCCTCCCGGTAGCGGGCCTCCAGGTGCCGCCGGGCCGCCAGGTGATTTTCGATTCGCTGCCGCAGTTCTTCGGGGTCGAAGGGCTTGGCCACGTAGTCGTCGGCCCCGCTGGAGAGGCCCTCCCGGGTGGCCTCCTCCCCGGCCCGCGCCGTGAGAAGCAAGACCGGAATCGCCCGCAGATCCTCCTCCGCCTTGATCCGACGGCAAAGCTCAAACCCATCCATCTCCGGCATCATCACGTCGCTGACAACCAGGTCCGGCCGCTCGTCTTGCACCCTTTGCCAGCCTTCTTCCCCATCGGCCGCTTCGAGGACGGTCCAGTCTTCCCCGTGCTCCTCCCGCAGGTAGGCCCGCATCTCGGCGTTGTCCTCCACGACCAGTATCGTCGCCGACTTCTGCTCGCCATTCTCCCTCGGCTCAGCGCCCGCCGACGCTCCATTCCCGGCGACCAGACCTCCCCCTTCCCCGTTCTCCCAGTCTTCCCGGCGCCTGCGCTCTCCCATTCCCGCGCTCCCACGCTCAGCCGCTCTCCCGTTCTCCGTCTCTCCCTCCACCACCGGCACGACCGGCAGCTGCACGGTAAAGGTCGATCCCTCTCCCGGCACCGACTCAACGTCGATCGTCCCCCCGTGCAGCTCCACCAGCTCGCTGGTAAGCGCCAGCCCCAGCCCTGTCCCCTCGTGGGCCCGCGTCATCGAGTTGTCCACTTGCTCGAAGCGGTCAAAGATCGTATCCTGCACCTCAGGCTCGATGCCCGGACCGGTGTCGGCAACCTCGATCTGAGCCGTGCCTTGCCCCGATTCGTCTTCGTCGGGGGCCTCGACGGTGTCCGTCGCGCCTTGCTCCTCGATCCGAACGGTGACCATCCCGCCCCCGGGCGTAAACTTCACGGCGTTGCCCACGAGGTTGCTCACGATCGTCTCCACCTTCTCCGGGTCGAAGCGCGTCTCGATCCGCTCCTTCGGCGTTTTTACGCGCAGGTCGATCTCTTTCCGCTCGGCTTTCGACCGGAAGGCCTCTGCCGACCGCCGGACGACCGCCGCGAGGTCCCCGGGCTGCCGGTCCAGCTTCATCTGCCCGGCCTCCAGGGTCGCTAGGTCCAGGAGCTGATCGATCAGGCGCTGGAGACGCCCGGCATTTTCCGCCATGCGCCGGACCTGCCGCCGCCCGAACGATACGGGCCCGTCCCCCTGCTGGAGCTTGCTCTCCAGCGGGCTGAGGATCAGAGACAGCGGGGTTCGGAACTCGTGACTGATGTGGGCAAAAAACCGGTTCTTGGCCTCATCCAGCTCGGCGAGCCGCTCGGCCTGCCGCTGGGTCTTTTCTTTCTCCTCGGCCAGCTCGCGGGTCCGCTCGTCGACGGCGGCCTCTAGCTCGGCCTGTCGTCGACGCAGCCGGTAGGTACGCCAGCGGTAGGCACCGCCCACCAGTCCGATTCCGGCAAACACGGCCAGCAGCCGAAACCACCACGTCTGGTAGAAGTGCGGGGCCACCGTGAATCGGAAGGGGGTCTCCAACGTGTGCCACGTCTCTCCGTCGATCGTGGCCTGCACCTCGAAGCGGTGCGTGCCACTTGGGAGGCTTGTAAACTCGGCGGTGCGGCGGCCCCGAGCGGGCGTCCAGGCCTCCCCATCCAGGCGGTAACGGAACGAGAGGTCGCCCGCGTGGCGGAGCGAGATGGCCGTGAAGTCGAACGCGAGCCGGTAGGTGTCGGGCGCAAAGCGGAGGGAGTCGAGCGGGCGGGACTGCCCGTCGGCCCGGGCCGCCGTGACGCGGACGGGCAGCGAGTCCGGGACCGTAAGATGGGGGGACCGCGTGTCGACGACGGCAAGCCCCTCGACCGTGGGCACCCAGAGCCGGTCCTGATCATCGATTCCAATGACCGGATGGAAGGGGCCGTTGCACTCCCGGTTCGGCATGCCGTCTTCGGTGCCGAACGTCTGAGCGTAGAGGCGGTCCTGTCGTCCGTCGGCCACGGCCTCGACCTGCGAGCGCGGCACGCGGAAGACGCCCCCGTTCGAGGTCATCCAAAAAACGCCCTTCGGGGCCTCGCGGATGGCGTCAATGGAGCGGTGGGGCAGGCCGTCGGCGGGGGTTACGGGCGTGAAATGGTCCCCCTCGAAGCGAGCGATGCCGCCGCCGGAGGTGGAGATCCAGATCGTGCCGTCGTCGGTCTGGTAGATGTCGCGCACGCTCTTGTAGGGCACCCCGTCGTCGCCGTCGTACCAGGTGAGCGTGCCACGAGCCCACCTCGCAACGCCACGTTGCTGAGTTCCAATCCAGAGAGCCCCATCCTGAGCGCGCATCAGGCCCATGACCCGCGAGTTGAAGAGGCTGTCAGACGGGAGAACGCGGCGAAGCGTATCGGACCGATACCGGTAGAGCCCCTGCTGCCGGGACGCGATCCAGAGAGTCCCCGTCGAGTCGCGCTCAAGAGCATATGCGCCGCTGAAGGACTCTCCTGCAGGGGTTCGGACCTCCTCGAAGCGACCCTCGTGCTGACGGAAAAGGCCGTGGCCGGTTGCCGTCCAGATTCGCCCGGTCTCATCTTCCCCGATGGCTCGCACTGTGTTCTCCCACGGAGCTCCCTCCTCCGTGCTCCAGCTCGTTTTCGTCGAGTCCGTAAAACGATAGACCCTTCTGCTGGGGCTGCCGTAGATCGGAACGCCGGCCCACACCGCTCCTTCCGGGTCGGCGTACACGCTAAGGGCCCCCGTTCGTTCAGGAAGCATGCCGGTCGCCGACCAGAACAGCCGAGGTCGGAGTCGAACCAGTCCGACCTTTCCCACTCCCACCCACCACTGCCCGTGCCGGTCCCGCGTCAGGCCGCGGAGCGAATTTTCAGGGGATCCGGCCATCTGTACGCGCTGCACGCCTCCGTCGGTGATGCGTAGCAGCCCAGATTGGCGGGTCGTCAGCCACAGGGCGCCCGACGGAGCGACGTGCGTTGTATTAACCTCTCCCCCCGCCTCGGGATAGCGGTCGATTTCTCTGTCGTCAGCGGCGACCACCTCTGATTCCGTCGCGACCCAGAGCCGCCCCCCCGGCGCCGTCGTTAGAGCCCGCACCGCACCGGTGATCTGCGCATTGATGGCTTCGGGACGTTGCACGGTCCCGTCGTGGTAGAGGAGCAGTTGATCATCTGAGGCAATCCAGGCTGAATCGCGCCCGGCGGCTTCCACCTTCCAGCCGTCAACCGAGTCGGGAAGCGAGAGGGGCGTGGCCCGCTTTCCTCCCGCCTCGGCCCGAAATACACCGCTGTTGCCCGCCATCCAGACGGTCCCGGCCGGTCCCGCGCCAAAATTGTCGATCTGGCCGGAGATGCCGTCCACGGCTCGAAACGTGCCGTTGCGATAGGTCGAGACGCCGGTGGAGGTGCCAATCCACAGGGCGCCCTCCCGATCTTGGTAGAACCCCAGAATCCGGTCCCCCACCGGCCCGTCCGTGTCTGCGGCGGTAAAGGTCGTAAACGAGTGGCCGTCGAAGCGGGCCAGGCCATCCGACGTCCCGACCCAAAGCATGCCGTCCTCCGTCTGCTCGAGGGCCCGGACGACGTTCAGGGGCAGGCCGTCGTCGACCGACCAGGTTTTTGTGACGTAC
>CAZTDC010000323.1:0-4289 GCA_964612165.1 uncultured Salinivenus sp. | reverse complement strand
GAACCGTCTCCATGTTGAACTTAAAGTTGTTGTAGAAGAGGTCCGGATGGGCCGCGTAGTAGTTTCGGCGGTTGACCGGTCCGTTCACCTTCTTGATGAGCCCGATGTCGTCGAGGCGACGGACAGCAACGGAAATCGGGCCCTTGGAGTGGTCGAGAAGCTGCACCATGTCGTCGAGGGACACGGGCTCGTCCTGGGTGAGCAGAAGCCCGACAATTAGGCCCTCCAGGCGCTTGAGCCCATACGTCTCATACAAATTCCCAAATTCCTGGATGAGCTCTTCTTCGGTGGCAGACGGCTGCGTCATGTGTTGGAGCGTAGCGAATAGAACAGAATGATTGGACGACCGCGGTGCCACTCCCCATATCGGAGAATCACCCCCAATCGCGTTTTCAGATGCTTCCGCGAACCGGCATCGTCGCCTGCCCTTCTACAGCCCCCTCCTCGCAATGGTTGCGTAGATCGCGCACGAATCGTCTCACAACGTGCCAAGCGGTGGTGTGAGTCCGGTGGTTTTTCGTGAACTACGTGTGGAGTTCCGGGACCTGGGATCATTTTATAACACAGTGCGTCAAAACTACCAAAGAATGACGCAACGCGTTACGAATGACACGATCACTCACCGCCCGACCGCTGGTGCCGACATGGCTCGACGAATAAAGCGATACAGCAATCGAAAACTCTACGACACGGAAGCGAGCGAGTACGTGTCGCTGGGAGACATTGCTGAGCTGGTTCGCAACGGCGAAACGGTGGAGGTCGTCGACAATGCGACGGGGGATGACCTGACGGCCCAGACCCTCACCCAGATTATCCTGGAAGAGGGGAAAGACGGCCAACACGTTATTCCCTCCGAGCTCCTGCATCAACTGCTGCGTCGCAGCGGTGAGATGTTCGATACGGGAATTGACCAGATTCGATCGACCGTCGACGACCTAATGCAGAGTTCGCTCGGTCGCCTACAGCAACTGGTGCAGGGGCCTCGGGCCCAGGAACTCGACGAACTCCGCTCGAAGTTGCGCCAGCTCGAGAACCGACTCTCCGTTCTGCTTGACGACCTCGACGAATCGGACCCCGACGGCGCCCCTGACATGGACGATTCTCTGTCCGGGGATGAGTCCCTCTCGCGAGTGACCGATCCGTCGTCTTCGTAATGCTGGTATTTCCTTCACTTTCGCACGAATCACTCACAAAACCTAGTTTCCAACCATGACTGACCAAAAAGAAGCACCCCGTACTGAAACCCTTCAGGATGAACTGACCAAGCGCGGCCGTGACGTGTGGCTCGCGGGCCTCGGCGCCCTCGCCACCGTCGAAGAGGAGGGCAACAAGCTCTTCAATCGCCTCGTGGACCGCGGCGAAGACTTTGAGGAAGAGCGCCGCGAGGAACTGAAAGCGGCCAGCGAGAAAGCGCGCGAGCAGCGCGACGAGGCCCTCTCCCAGATTGAAGAGGCGGGCGAAGAGACGCAGTCCCTCCTCATGGACACGGTCAACACCGCGCTTGAGCGCTTCGGCGTGCCGACCCGAAATGAGGTCGACCGCCTCTCGGAGAAGGTGGAGAAGCTTTCCAAGCAGGTAGACAAGCTTTCCGAGACGCTGTCGAAGCGAAAAGCGGAAGCGAACGGCCAGAAGTAAGACTCTGTGAGCTCGTACCAACGTTTAGCGGGGAGCCCCGCCTTTGGGGGCTCCCTTTTGTACGACATGGCACTGTTTTTGTCCTCTGTGGAAGTCAAGTCCTTTGACTTCCGAGATGCGACGTACAGAGGAGGCCCCAATTGACGGGGGTCACCCTGATCGTGGTCTGGATACCCACTGCCTGCAGTGCTCGACGGTCTAGGCCCCAGATCTTTTTTGGTTTGCATCCAACTGGAACCGCTTTCAGGATCCACAATACAGCACACGGACTCCGACTGCGAAATGACTTCTCCCGCAATGGAACCGAATGGATCGACCGGCCGCAGCACGATCGGCCTCGGGTGTGCCGGTGGCGTGATCGAAGGGGCCGTCTACGAAATCGGGGCGCTCAGTGCGCTCGACGAGGCCGTCGATGGGGCCAAGCTCCACGACCTCGATATGTACGTGGGTGTGAGCTCCGGGGGCCTGATCGGGGCCATGTTGGCCAATGGCGTTCCTGCCCGGGAGCTCAGTCGAGCCGTCATTTCCGAAGCGCACGACCCCAGCCTCAATCTGGAGCCGGAGGTCCTCTTCCGTCCCGCCGTGCGCGAGTTCGCTGGACGTCTTGGCCGATTGCCCGGTGCTCTGGCGTCGTCCCTCCGCTACTACGCGATGAATCCGGGTGACATTTCCCTCTTCGGCTTGCTCTCCACGTTTGGAGCGGTCCTCCCCACCGGGTTCTTTAACAATGCCCCCCTCGAACGCTTTCTCGCAAAAGCCTTCTCTACGGGCGGACGCACCAACGACTTTCGGAAATTGAAGCGGAAACTGCACGTGGTGGCCATGCACCTCGACTCGGCCGACGTCGTCGTGTTCGGCGACCCGGAATACGACCACGTCCCCATTTCGTCCGCGATCCAGGCCTCTACGGCCCTGCCCGGCCTTTACACACCGGTCGAGATCGACGGGCGCTACTACATCGACGGCGTCGCCCGCCGCACCGTCCACGCCAGCGTGGCGCTCGACGCCGGGGCCGATCTCCTCTTCTGCATCAACCCCATCGTCCCGGTCAACATTCAACTGGAGCAGCACGCCGATCGCCTCCTTAGCGAGAATCACGCCGGCCCAACCCTGGCCGACCGCGGCCTCCCGTCCGTGCTGTCCCAAACCTTCCGCGCCATCGTGGACTCGCGCAAGCAAACCGGCTTCAAGAAGTACGAGCACACCCACCCGGACGCCGACCTCATCCTCATCGAGCCGGAGTGCGACGACACGAGTCTCTTCTTCTCCAACATCTTCAGTTTCAAAAACCGGCACGACGTCTGTGAGCACGCCTACCAGGCCACGCGGCGCCACCTCCGCAGCCGCGCCGATGAGATTGCCCCGATGCTCGCACGCCACGGCCTGACCCTTCGCATGGACGTGCTCCAGGACGAGTCGCGGTCCCTGTACGGGGACGTGCCCACCCCCCCTGAGGACGTGGACCACTCAAACGGATCGACCGATGGTGCCTCGACGGCGGACGTGCTCCGCGAAACCGACCAGGTCCTCGACCGCCTTGACGCCGTGCTCGACCGCGTACGTACCCAGGCGGCCTGAGTCGCATTTCTCTTGGCGCGCGTCCGGCGTAGAAACAAGAACGGAAGTTTCTTAATCCTCCAGAAGCACGATAGTATGATTTTAGATTAAATTGAAAACCAGATCCTTGATAACTTTCTGGTGCCCCCCAAAATTTGACTGGTGGAATCAACTCTACAACCTTACCAGTCAATTTACTTTCTTATAAGATTAGATCGCGCCGTTCTCGCAATCGTTGCAGTTGCCTGCATTCTGCTCCCTGGTTGCGATACATTTACTGCCCCTACCAGTAGTAAGAAAGCATCTTCGTCCGAGGAAACAGCCCCTACTCTCTCCTTCCGACATTGGCCGGAGGGAACCCCCCTGCCGAGCGTCTCAGAATGGAAGGACGCGAGAGATTCAGCGCACCCCTCTTCCAAGAAGTCGGCTTCCTCTCTTCCCGGAGAAGCCTCCCCCTACGGCTGTCTCATTTCTACTCTCGATCCGGAGGCGACCCCGCATCCCTATCGATACGATGACCTGTACGTCCATTATCCCGACTCCGTCGTCACGGCTGCAGGAGATTCCACTCGCACGCTGACGATTGTGTATGGCAGCAATGACCTTTTTGCCGAACAGCCCCGGAGCGAAAAGATCGTGGTCCGGGTCGCCCGTTGTCGGATTCCCGGCCTTGACCAGGCCCGTCGTCCCCTCATGGAGCGACTCCATCAGTTCAACGAGACAAACAAACCCGCCCAGCCGGATGCAGAGGAAGCAGCCCCGTCGGTATCAGCGTTCATTGCCTCAATAGAAGACTCAACATCAACGCCGGAAAAGTCGGGAGAACTACTCCGAAAAAATGAGGAGGAAGACTGCACCGAAGCAATTATTTGCGTGGATGGAAATTGCTGGCAAGATAGTAAAGAGTGTACGAGTGACGGGAGCTCTTCGAATGGGTCTAGCGGTGATTCATCGGATGGGTCGCAGGGACAACACTCTGGGAACGACACCGGAGAGGGCGGCGGGGGCGCTCCTCCATCGGTCGGGGACAGCGGAGATGGAGGCGAATCTGCCGACCCGTGTGACCAGCCTCGCACTTCGCTCTGTGATACCAACCC
>CAZTDC010000322.1:0-4293 GCA_964612165.1 uncultured Salinivenus sp. | reverse complement strand
GAGGCTCCCTCAGAATGACTTGACCTCCCGGATTGGTAAGCAAATTGGAGCTTCAACGGCTGATGACGAAAACGGTCCAGTAGGTAGTTGGGGGCGTTAAGGGTTGAGCGTTGAAAGAAGACCGACTTCCGTCTGCTGTCTATCAGGTGCCCATGGCTACTGACTCGTCTTCAACGAACGGAGAGGCCTCCACCGGCCGGTCGTGGCGGAAGTGGATCGTGGGAACGGTCCTGCTGGTCTTCTTCGCCTATCTGCTATGGGTGGTGGTCAATCCGTACCGGGATCAGCCGTACGAGGAGGTGCCCCACGGTGATCATTCTCACTACGTCCCGAAAGACCGGAATGAAGACGTGCCCATCGGACGGTTCCCGACCCGTCCCCCGGACGCGGGAGAGCGCATCACGCCGGACGGGGAGGTCGTGCCGACGAACCAGTAACGCTATGCGTCGAGGGCATCCTCCACTTCGGTCCAAAGGGTTTCGTGGAGGGAGCGGAGGCGATCTTCCTCGTCCTCGTCGAGCGGGGCCAGCGGGGGGCGGACCCGGGCCCAGGCGGGCCGGTCATGACGCCAGGCCATCAACTGCTTGAGGGCCGAGATGGTGGGGAACTGTGAAAGGCGGGTTCGCAGCTCGGTGAGCGTCGACTGCGTGGAGGCAAACTGCGCGTCCGTTTCCCAGTCGCGGACCACTTGTTGGGCAAGCGGGGCCGTGACGTTGACCGTGGCCGAGATGCAGCCCGCGCCGCCGGCGCGCAGAAGGGGCGTGAGGTGCCGCTCGCTCCCCGTGAACACCTGAAGGTCGGGGAAGGAGGAGCAGAGGGCGTCCTGGTGGTCCCACTCGTCGCTCGAATCCTTGATGCCGGCCACCTGGTCGGGGTACCGTTCATGGAGGGCTTGGATGAGGGGGAACGAGATCGGGACCTGGGTGAGGCTCGGGTAGTGATAGAAGTACAGGCGGAGATCCGGCGAGCCGACGCCGTCGAGCAGCTGCTCGTAAGTGGCGATCAGTCCCTCGTCGTCAATGTCGGGAAAGTGAAAGGGAGGCAGGACCAGCACGCCGCCAACGCCCTGTTCTGTGGCGTGGGTGGACAGCCGGATGACATCGGGGAGGGCAAGCGCGCCGGTGGCGACCAGGAGGCGGTGCGGGGGCACGCCGGCGTCCAGCACGGCATTCAGCGCCTCGATCCGCTCGTCGACCGAGAAGGAGAGCCCCTCCCCGGTGGTGCCGAACAGAAGTGCGGCGTCGCATCCGTTGTCCAGAAGGGTGTGCACGTGGTCGGCGAGGGCCGGACCGTGGGGCGCACCGTCGTCGTCGAGCGGGGTGAGACTGGCAGCCAATACACCGTTGGGCAGAGTAGAATCGGCCATAAGAAACGGGAAGGTTCATCGTGGGGCAGATGCCCCTTTACACGAAGTGTGGATTCCCTATATTGGGACCTCCTACTTGATTTGCTAAACCAAGCTCCATGTACCTATGCAAAGACGGGGGAATTGCTTCTGCTTCTCCCTGTTTTCATTGCTGCTCCGCCGGGAAGCATCCCTCCGATATCATCTTGGGGCAGACTCTTAGTGAGCTTGCATAATCACTCGGAGGCCGTCGCAAGAGACACGACCATCGGCAATCTCTGACTAAGATAGTTAGTCTGGACGTTCCCTAGATCGAGTTTCTTCTCGTATAAGTGATCGACACAATTGTGTCGGGCCCTCCCGGAGGCACACCACGTCATCCATCATAGATCCCGACTTCTATGAATACGCTCTACCTGCTTCGCCACGCCGACGCCGAACCGGCTGCATACCACGCTGACGATCAAGATCGAGAGCTCAGTTCAGACGGCGTGCGCGACGCCCGGCGCCTGGGCCGATTCCTGTCTGCCACCGATCAGTTGCCGGATCAGCTCATCACCTCTACCGCGACGCGGGCCCGGCAGACGGCTGAGGCCCTGCCAGACGGGGGGCAGTGGATGAACGACGTGCCGCTACGCACCAGTCACGCGCTCTATCGGGCTCAACCGGCCGACGTGCTGGAGGAGATCCAGACGGCCAAAGACGACGTGCGTGCGATCTTGGCCGTCGGACACGAGCCGACGTGGAGCACCATGGTGAGCCAGCTGGTCGGCGCGGCCAACGTGTCCCTGTCCCCTGGGACCTGCGTGCGGATCGACGCGAACGTGGAGGCGTGGAGCGACCTAACCTTTGGCGACGGAACGCTACACTGGATGATTCCACCAAGGCTCCTCAGCTAAGGAAAGCGAGGAAAGTGATTTTTCGACCCGAGTAGAACGCTGGCGCCTTGCCCGAGGGAGCGATGAGGAAGGTTGGAAAGGATGGGAGGATCTCAGATCTTCTCTACTTTCCAGACCCTCCAGACCAAAGGCCTTTTCTAACCTCCGAAGGCATCGAAGGGAGCGCACTCCACACGTCAAGGTTCGCCTCCTGTCCGGGAATCTGATCACGCTACTTCCTCCGGCTGAGACTCTTCGAACTCCTCGTATTCCTCGCGGTGGATGTCGATGCCGGCGGCCTGCAGCTTGTTTTCAAGGTGCTCGTAGCCGCGGTCGAGGTGGTAGACGCGCAGGACGTGGGTGGTCCCCTCCGCGATCATGCCCGCCATGACGAGGGAGACGCTCGCCCGAAGGTCCGTGCTCATCACCTGGGCCCCTTTGATGGGGCCGCCGCCGTGGACCGTGGCCGTGTTGCCGTCCACGGAAATCTCGATGCCAAGCCGCTGAAGCTCCGGCACGTGCTTGAACCGGTCGTCGTAGATCGTATCGGTGACCGTACCGGTGCCGTCCGCCTGGGCAAGGAGCACAGTCCACTGCGCCTGCAGGTCGGTGGGGAAGCCAGGGTAGGGGGCCGTTTCGATCGACACCGGCTTGATGCGATCCGGGCGGGTAACGGTCACGACCTCGTCCTGGTACTCCACGTCCACGCCCGTCTGAGCGAGCCGCTCTTTGAAGTCGTGTCCGAGATGCTCGTGCGTGCCCTCGCGGATCTCGACCGGCTGGCCCGGCTCGGCGGCGGTCGCGGCCATGAGCATAAACGTCCCGAGCTCGATCCGGTCCGGCGTGTTGCGGGCGGTGGTCGGTTCCAGACGGTCAACGCCCTGAATCTCGATGGTGCGCGTGCCGAGGCCGTCGATCTGCGCCCCCATGTCCTTCAGGGCATGGCCAAACGCCACCACGTCGGGCTCCATCGCGGCGTTTTCGATGCGAGAGGGGCCCTTCGCCCGCACGGCCCCGAGGAGGAGATTGATGGTCGCGCCCACGCTGGAGGGCTCCAGGCGAAAGGAACCGCCGTCGAGCCGTCCACTGGGGGCAGAAGCAAGCACGTAGCCTTCCTCCAGCTCAATGTCGGCCCCAAAGGCCTTCATGCCGTCGATGTGGAGGTCCACCGGACGCGGGCCCCAGGCGCATCCGCCGGGCAGCGACACCTTCGCTTCCCCGCAGCGGCCCATGAGCGCTCCCAGCATGTAAAACGACGCGCGCATCTTCTTCACGAGGTCGTACGGCGCGACCGGATGGTCCACGGTCGACGCGTCAATCGTGAGGGTATGGGCGTCCTGGTCGAACGTCACCGAAGGGCCCGCGACGCGAATCACGTTCGAGAAGGTGCGCACGTCGCGCAGGTTGGGCACATTGGTGATGCGGGACGAGCCCTCGGCAAGAAGGGCCGCGGCCATGAGGGGGAGGGCGGTATTTTTCGATCCGCCAACGGTGAGCGGGCCGTCGAGGGGCGAGCCGCCGTGAACGACGAGCTTGTCCATGAAGACACGAGAGAAAGGTGAGCAGGAGTGACGCAATCGTCGAGGACCAAACACAGGCCCGATTCCACAAGACGCGACGTGAATGCGTACCCCGGGTCATTGTTCTGGAAATTGGTCCGGAAAGTGGAGAAGAGAGCGACGTACTTCTGTTATTGCAAATCAGGATAGATGAGAAAGCCAGTCGCAAACGCAGCAGACTCAGAGAACGAAAGGGGCGGGGAAGACACCGGCCTCAAGAACGCAGATGATTCACCCTGCTCTTCGACACTGCAGGGAAGAGCAGAGAGAGAACAGACTTTCCGATGCGTTGGCGTACACCCCGTGAAAAAGCGGACGGAGAGAATCAGGAGGGCCCGGATTCCGTAGCCTTCTTAGCACACAAACTCATCGCTTCTCGTCGATTGCTCCGAGCGTTCTCCATGAGACGCGTTTACCTCGACCACGCTGCCACAACCCCGCTCGCGCCCGAGGTGCTTGAGGAAATGAAACCCCATCTCACCGAGCACTACGGGAATGCCTCCTCGGTCCA
>CAZTDC010000321.1:0-4303 GCA_964612165.1 uncultured Salinivenus sp. | reverse complement strand
ACACGCGCATCGTGCGGGTCGGCCGTTTCGCCGGGCAGTACGCCAAGCCCCGCTCGTCGGACACGGAGACGCGCGACGGCACGACGCTGCCGAGCTACCGGGGCGACATCATCAACGACGCCGAGTTTTCGGCCGAGGCGCGCGAGCCGGACCCGGATCGCCTCGGACAGGCGTACGCGAGTTCGTCGCTGACCCTCAACCTCGTGCGGGCCCTGGCCGAGGGCGGCTTTGCCGACCTCCGGCATCCGGAATACTGGGACCTCGACTTTATGCAGCACTCGCCGCTGGCGGAGGAATATCACGCCATCGTCGACGCCATCGAGGACACGCTCGGCTTTCTCGAAACCGTGACCAACCAGAAGCTCGACTCCCTCGAGAGCGTCACGTTCTACACCAGCCACGAGGCCCTGCTCCTCCCCTACGAGGAGGCACTTTCGCGGTCCGTGCCTCATAAGGAGGGCATTTACAACCTCGGCGCACACCTGCCCTGGGTAGGCAAGCGCACAAATCAACCCGAGAATGCGCACGTCGAGTACGCCCGCGGCATCCAGAACCCCGTGGGTCTGAAGGTGGGTCCCGACATGACCCCCTCTCGACTCCAGACGCTCGTGCGCACCCTCGATCCGGACGACGAGCCGGGCGGACTCACGCTCATCACGCGCTTCGGCGCCGACACCATCGGCGACCGCCTTCCCTCCTTGATCGAGGCCGTCCGTGCCCTGGGGCACACGGTCCTCTGGGTCTGCGACCCGATGCACGGAAATACGGAGAAAACCGACGACGGGACGAAGACGCGCCACTTCGACAACATTCTCGGGGAGCTCGAGCAGGCCTTCGACATCCACGCCGCAGAGGACTCGCATCTCGGGGGAGTGCACTTCGAACTTACCGGCGAGAACGTCACCGAGTGCATCGGCGGCGCGCGGGGGCTGAGCGAGGGCGACCTCGGCAAGGCCTACGAATCCCACGTCGACCCTCGGCTCAACTACGAACAATCGCTCGAGATGGCATTCAGCATCGTGCGCAAGTACCGCCAGTTGTCGTAGGACCCGTCCGAGAACCAGCCTTTGTGGACAGCGCCGACCCGAATCCGATGTGTCGCTTCCTCGCCCCGACCGTGAACGTCCTCTTTGATCGTCGGTTGTTGCTTCCAGCCTAGAAGACCGATTCGGGTGGCGGTCAAGTGATTCGGGTCGGCCCTCTTTTTCCCGTGCGCCTTTTGACTCTTTTCGTTGTACCGACGCACAGATGAGCCCGCTTTCGAAAATACTGGCCTACGCGAGCCTCGCGGTTGTCTCCACCGCGGTCGTCTGGAAGGGGAGCGCCTGGCTCGAAGGCTCCAGCGAAAAGCTCTCGGCCCATTATGAGTTGCCGCCCCTCGTGCAAGGGGCCGTGGTGCTGGCTGTAGGGTCGAGCTTTCCGGAGCTCTCCACCGCCGTGCTCGCCACCCTCCTACACGGAGAGTTTGAGCTCGGCGTGGCGGCCATCGTCGGCTCCGCCCTCTTCAACGTGCTGATGATTCCCGCCCTCTCGGGACTCTGGTCGACGGAGGACCTCGTATCGACGCGCGACCTGGTCTACAAAGAGATCCAGTTCTATCTGATCTCGATTGCGGCCCTTCTCCTGATGTTTTCATTTGCCGTTATCTACAACCCCGTTGGAGGGCCTGGCGGCCCCATCTCGGGGGAAGTGACCCGCGGGCTCGTGCTGTTTCCGCTCGGGCTGTACGGCTTCTACGTCTTCCTACAGTACCAGGACACGATGGAGTACCACGTGGATGAACCGCCTGAGGCCATGTCCGTGCCCTGGCAGTTTGCTATCCTTTTCGGAGGACTCCTCGTCATTCTGGTGGGTGTAGAGGGCCTCGTCCGATCGGCGATCGGATTTGGGAACGTGTTCAACACCCCGAGCTTCCTGTGGGGCATCACCGTCGTCGCGGCCGGCACCTCCGTCCCGGATGCCTTCGTCAGCGTGCGGGCGGCTCGGGCCGGAAATGCCGTCACGAGCGTCGCCAATGTGTTGGGGAGCAACGTCTTCGACCTGCTGGTGTGCATTCCCGCCGGGGTGCTGGTGGCAGGCACAGCGGTCGTCAACTACTCGGTCAGTGCGCCCATGATGGGCGTGCTCACCTTGGCGACCCTCATCGTCTTTCTGGTGATGCGCTCTCAGATGGTCTTGACGACCATGGAGGCCTGGGGGCTTATCACCATCTATTTCCTTTTTGTCCTCTGGATCAGCTTTGAGACGTTTGGGACTGTCGACCTCCTCCCGAACGTTCCCCCAGGGTCCACGACGCCCATGCACTGAGTTCGTCTTCCATTTCGAGATCTGGCGGGAATCTTCCCGACGCATTGCTGCTGTCCTTTCTCATCTGATTTCCCTCCAACGTGCTCCGACTCGGCATCGACCTCGGCGGGACGAACATGCGCGCCGGCCTTCTCGACGCTCAGACGCTGAGACGGATCGAGCAGCTCCCGACGCCCGCCAACGGCAGTGAAGAGGACGTCCTGGAGCAGATGTACGCCCTTCTCGACCGCTTCCCCACCGACGCGGTCGACAGCATCGGCGCGGGCGTTCCGAGCGTGGTCGACGTGGAGGCCGGGGTGGTGTACAACGTGCAGAACATTCCCTCGTGGACGGAAGTGCCCCTCGGCGACCGACTTGAGGCGCGGTACGAGGTCCCGGTCCACCTCCAGAACGACGCAAACTGCTTCGCCCTCGCGGAATATCACTTCGGCTCTGGGCAGGGCGCCTCCCCGATGGTGGGTCTCATCCTCGGGACCGGCCTGGGCGGGGGCATCGTCGTCAACGGCGAGCTTCTCTCAGGACGCAACTGTGGGGCCGGGGAGTTCGGCACGATGGCGTACAAGGACAGCATCTACGAGCACTACTGCGCCGGGCTCTTCTTCGAACGCGAGTACGACACGACGGGAGAAGCGGCCTTCGGGCGAGCCCAAGACGGCGACGAGCAGGCCCAGGCGATGTTCGAGGAACTGGGGACGCACCTCGGGCGGGCCCTCCAGTCGGTACTTTACGCCGTGGACCCGGATCACATCGTGATGGGGGGATCCGTGCGGCATGCCTACCCCTTCTTCAAGGATGCAATGTGGAGCGAACTAGAAACCTTCGCCTTCCCACGGGCACTCGATCATCTCACGATTGAGCCCTCGACACTGGAGCACGCCGGCGTGCTTGGGGCGGCGGCGCTCGGTCTCGATTTCTCCTTGGGATCGTCCGCGTAGAGGGGACGGTAATCCCATCTTGCTCCTACTCCCCCGAGCCTTGCCGCAAGGAAGCTTTTGCCCGATCGATGCTCCCACGCCCCCATTCTCCCGTGCTCTCCGGACATCCTTCACAGATGGCGGCGCCTGAACTTCCTCCCGTCTGATTCGGATTCCAGCCTGCGATTGTCCTAAGGCACGGCGATCGCATCTTACTTTCGGTCGACTCCCTCCGGCTCTGTCAGTGTGAAACGCTCTCTCCCACGCCCCCGAGCTCCCTTTCGCTCGTGCTGTTCCGGCACTCGCGCCGATCGGAGGGAACAGGGTCTCCATCCCCAGAAGAAACATACCAAGATACGATTGCCCTGTTGTCCTAAGGTGGGGGGTTGACGACGATCGCTCTACCCGCGATCTTGCTTCGTGTCTGTACGTTCCCTTTTCCGTCCCACGCCCCATGCTCGACCGACGACTCCATTTGTCCGTTCCGCTTCTCGCCGCGCTTCTCATCGGAAGCATCAGCCTCGACGCGCTCGGCCAAGGCACGCGCCTCCTCCGAGAGCCGACCGTCGAGAATGACAAAATTGTCTTCGCCTACGCCAACGACCTCTGGGTCGTCGGCACGGACGGCGGCGACGCCAAGCGCCTCACGAGCTTTCCCGGCACCGAGACCCAGCCCCATCTGTCGCCGGACGGGCAGCGGGTTGCGTTTACGGGCCAGTACGACGGGGACACCGACGCGTTCGTCGTGCCCGTTGAGGGCGGACAGCCCAAGCGCATCACGCACCACCCCAGTGCCGATCACGTGCGCGGTTGGACGCCCGACGGGGAGGTCCTCGTCATGTCGCGGCGGCGGGGCGGCCCGCGCCTGAAGCCGCAGCTCTGGACCGTCGACCCCGACAACGGCGGACTGCCGGAGCGGGTATCGGTTCCTCGGGCATACTTTGGTACGATCGCCGATGACGGACAACGCCTCGCCTACGAGCTGGTCGCACCCTGGGACCCGGAGTGGCGCAACTACCGGGGCGGACAGGCCCAGCCCATCCGCATCCTCGACCTGGACACGATGGACCTGCAGAAGGTGC
>CAZTDC010000320.1:0-4324 GCA_964612165.1 uncultured Salinivenus sp. | reverse complement strand
CTCGACGACGAGGCGCAGCTGGTGGTGGACGACGGCAAGCACACGTTCCTCGCCTCTGAGCTCTTCTCCGTTCACCGTCCGTGCGACTTTATCTCGCCGACGGGCTTCAACCCCATGGGCTACTACTGCGTCCCCGCCGCCATCGGGGCCAAGCTCGCGACTCCCGACCGACAGGTGACCGCCATCGTGGGAGACGGCACGTCATGACGGGCATGGAGCTGCTGACGGCTACCACGCGCGATCTCGGCGGTGTCGCGGGCATCGATGAAGATGGTGGGGCCGTGGCCCACGGGCACAAAAACCTCGTTGCAGTCCCTCCGGGTCCGGAGCGCGGTGCCGTTTGCCTACAGCATGACGCCGAACTCGTCGTCCGCGTCGAGCGACCGAACAAACGCCGTGAGCAGCTGCACGCACTGCTCGATGTCGTCCGTGTCGACGACCTCGACGGTGGAGTGCATGTAGCGAAGCGGTACGGACACGAGGCCGCTCGGCACGCCGCTGCGGCTCTTGAAGATCGAATCGGTGTCGGTGCCCGTGCGGCGGTCGCTGGGTTCGTGCTGGAGGGAAATGCCCTCCTGCTCGGCCACCTGCACGAGACGTTGCACGACCTGCGGATGCGCGGAGGTGCCGTGCGTAACAGTGGGCCCCTCGCCCATCGTTACCTGGCCGTGCTCCGTGCTGTCGATGCCGGGTGAGTCGGTGGCGTGCGTGACATCGAACGCGACGGCGAGATCGGGCTCCAGTCGGTGGGTCACCATCTTGGCCCCGTGGCCCCCAATCTCCTCCTGCACCGAGTTGGCGCCCTGCACCGTCCACGCCGGCCGATCCCCCGACAGGCGCTCGAGGACCTGCGCGATGATGAAGCCGCCGAGCCGGTTGTCGATGGCCCGGGCGCTGATGCGCGTGTCCGACAGCTCGGTGGGCGCCACGTCGAACACCATCGGGTGTCCTACGCGAATGCCGCGCTCGTGGACGCCGTCCTTGTCCTCGGCCCCCACGTCCACGAACAGCTCGTGCACCTTGGGCACCTTCTCCCCCTTCGTGTCGCGGATGTGGATGGCCGTGTTGCCCACCACGCCGGTCACGGGCCCGTCGTCGCCGAGCACCCGCACCCGCAGCCCGCGGGCAATGGCTCGGTCGGATCCGCCGATGCGATTGACGTAGACGAACCCGTCGTCGGTGATGTGGCGAACCATGAAGCCGATCTCGTCGACGTGAGCGTCGAGCATCAAGCGGGGCGCCTCCTCGCCAGTGCCCTCAAGGGTCGCCCACGCTGTGCCGTACGCGTCGGTGTCGACCTCGTCAACGTGGTCGCGCACGTAGTCGGCCCATACGCGCTGGCCCGGCGTTTCGAAGCCGGTGGGACTCGGGGTGTCGAGCAGATCAAAGAAAAAGGTCTTTGTGTCGTCAGTCATGCAGGAGAAAAGTCGTCAGTCAAACAATTGGCGGTGTGCGGCGGCAGTCGCCGCCGCGCTTATGATACGAACGGAGCTGCCGTGGTGTCCAACGGACGCTGCACGCTCGCAGACTTCGCACGGTTTCCCTTCGTCTTTCGCACGGTACTCTTTGGAACAGATTTCCTCTTTTGTATATTGCAGCGGGTGTGGCTCGCATCCCGCAGCGAGGGCGTTTCCTGTCGTCGCTTTTTTTCTTCACGCAGCACTGCTTCCATCATGCCGAAGACGACGGATCGAACCTATCACATGCTCATCGTGGAGGATGACCCCGACATCCTCATGGGTCTCGAGGAGTATTTCGAACTCGAAGAGTACGAGGTGGAAACAGCCGAGGACGGGGAGGAAGCCCTCGACAAGATGCGCGAGATGGACAAGTGCGACGTGGTCCTCCTCGACGTGATGCTCCCGAAAAAAGACGGCTTCGAGGTCCTTCGCGAGTCGCAGGAGATGGGCTTCAGCGCCCCCATCCTCATGATCACGGCTCGGGGCGAGCAAGAGTCGAAGCTCAAAGGCTTCGGCCTGGGCGCCGACGACTACATCACAAAGCCATTCAACGTCGAAGAGCTCGCCGCCCGGGTGAAGGCCATCCTGCAGCGCACCATGCCGCCCGCCGAGGCGCCGATGGACATCTACGAAATCGGGGACGTGGAGATCAACTTCACCACCCACGAGGCCTATCGGGGCGACGAGGAGGTCGAGTTTACGGCCCTGGAGTTCGACATTCTCCGCTACCTCATCCAGCACAAGGGCCGAACCGTCACCCGCAAGCAGCTCCTGCGGGACGTGTGGGGCATCGACGAGAACATCATCACCCGCACAATCGACCGCCACATGGCGTCGGTCCGCAAGAAGATTGAACCCGATCCGTCGGCCCCCACCTACATCGAGACGGTGTATGGAATCGGCTACCGCTTCGAGGACGAATAACCTCCTCAGGATGCCGGGCCTGGGGGCGGGATCGACCGAAAGATGGATTCAGGTTCGGGAACCCGATGAAGCGCACGGGCGGCCCCCAGGAACCAAGTTACGCGGTTTCCGAAGCGGTTTCCGGCGCCGTTTCGAGGCGGTCCGCCCCCTCGAGCTTGTATCCGATGCCGTACACGCTCTGGATGGCCCACTCGCCTTCGTCTTCGCCATCCATCACGTCGCGCAGGGCGTTGACGTGTCGGTCGATGGTCCGGGTCTCGACCTCGGCGGGCAGGTCCCACACGTCGCGGAGAATCTGTTCGCGCGTCGCCGTGCGGCCACGGCGGCGGAGAAGATAGGCAAGCAGCTTGTATTCCAGGTCCGTGAGCTTCACGGGGTCGCCGTCCCGAGTCACCTCGTCGTCGTCAAGATCGATGCGGAGCCCCCCCACTTCAAACACGCCGCCCTCCTCGGTGGCCTGAGCCTCACGACGGAGCAGCACCTCAATGCGGGCGAGAAGCTCTTCGGCCTCAAACGGCTTGGTCAGGTAGTCGTCCGTTCCCACCTGAAAGCCGCGCATCTTGTGTTCGTGGTCGCCGAGGCCCGTAAGCATGAGTACGGGTGTGCGCACGCCCTCCTCCCGGGCCTGACGCAGCACCTCAAACCCGCTTTGCTCGGGCAACTTGGCGTCCAGGATGATGAGATCGTATCCAGGCAGGCGCGTCGCTTCTTCTTCTGCCGCGTCTCCGTCCTCGACCAGCGTCACCTCATACCCTTCCGATTCGAGGTAGAGAACGAGACTTGTACTGAGTTCGCTGTCGTCCTCGACGAGCAGAAGGCTGGGACCCTGTTCGGTATCAGACATGAGTGTAGAAAGGGATATATGGAACGGATAGGACGCGCGGCAGAGCGAGTGGCTACATTGCCGCTATTGGAATGAACGCGGGACCTCACGCATGTATCCCGACCCGGTCTTCCGGTCCGTGAAGGTCCTGAAACATCTCTTCTCTGAACGTACGCCTTGCCGTTGGAGCCAACTGAACGGGCCCGACAAGGCGCTTTCCTGTCCCCGAGCAAGCGAACGACGTTGCCCGAGGCGGACAAAATGATCTCCACGACGCACTACCCGTGCACAACAGCCAGGGGCCGCAGGCGAGCCACCTTGCTCGCCAGGCGGGCACCGGCCACCGTCTCCACGACGGCGTCGGTGTTCTCTTTGATCTTGACGCCGCCACCAGCGGAGGGCGTTTCGTCGCTGGAGCGTACGTGCACGCCCTGTCCTTCGAGTTCTTCGTCGAGGGCCACCGGATCGGCGTGATGATTGGCTTCGTGGCGGCTCATGGTGCGGCCGGCCCCGTGACAGGCAGAGCCGAAGCTCTTCTGCATGCTCTCGCGCGTGGCGAGCATGACCCACGAGGTCTCGCCCATGCTGCCGGGCACGAGCACCGGCTGGCCCAGGGCGCGGTACGGGAGCGAAATGCCGGGCGTGCCGGGACCGAACGCACGCGCAGCCCCCTTCCGATGGACGTAGCACCGCATGTGCTTGCCCTCAACCTGATGCATCTCTACCTGGCCGAGATTGTGGGCCACGTCGTAGACCGTCTTCAGGCGCTGGCCCGTGCCATCAAGGGCATCGTCGAACACCTCGCGGACGCGGTGCGCGAGCACCTGCCGGTTGGCGTAGGCGTAGTTGGCAGCCGCCCGCATGGCGCCCATATAGTCCTCCGCCTCCGTCGAGTCGAGGGGCAGACAGGCAAGGTTCGGATTGGGGGGCGTGATGTCGTACTTGGGCGCCGCCTCCTGAAAGCGCTCGATATAGTCGGCGCACACCTGCCGGCCGTAGCCTCGCGACCCGCAGTGGATTTGGGCAACGAGCGTGTCCTCCTTCAGGCCCATCGTCACGGCCGCGGCGCGATTGAAGACCTCCTCCACGGCGTGAATCTCGATGAAGTGCTCCCCGC
>CAZTDC010000319.1:0-4334 GCA_964612165.1 uncultured Salinivenus sp. | reverse complement strand
AGGTGAGCCGGGCGCTCAAGGCCTGCGAGGGCGCGATCCTGCTGGTCGACGCCGCACAGGGCATCGAGGCGCAGACCATCTCCAACCTGTGGCTGGCCCTCGAGCAGAACCTGGAGATCATTCCCGTGATCAACAAGGTGGATCTGCCCGTGGCGCGGCCCGACGAGGTAGCGCAATCGTTGGAAGATTTAATTGGAGAACCCGCCGAGGACATCCACCAGATCAGCGCCAAGACGGGCGAGGGCGTGGACGAGATGCTCGACATGCTCATCGAGCGCATTCCGCCCCCCTCCGGCGATCCGGATGCGCCCCTCCGCGCCCTCATCTTCGACTCGATCTACGACTCGTACCGCGGCTCCGTCGTCTACGCCCGCCTCTTCGACGGGACCCTGGAGCAGGGCGACACGATGGAGTTCATGTCGAACAACAAGCAGTACGACGCCGAAGAGCTCGGCATCCTGCGGATGGGGCGGCAGAAGGTCGATCGCCTCACGGCAGGGGACGTGGGCTATGTCATCGGTTCGGTGAAAGACATTCAGGACACGCGGGTCGGCGATACGATCACGCTGTCCGACAATCCCGCCGAGGAGCCGATCCCCGGCTTCGAGGAGGTGAAGCCGATGGTCTTCAGTGGCATTTATCCCACCGACACCGACGACTTCGAAGAGCTACGCAGCGCACTCGAAAAGCTGCAGCTCAACGACGCCTCCCTCACCTATCAGCCGGAGAGCTCCGCCGCGCTCGGCTTTGGCTTTCGCGTCGGCTTCCTGGGCCTGCTGCACATGGAAATCATCCAGGAACGCCTGGAGCGCGAGTTTGACCTCGACCTCATCACAACGGTCCCCAACGTCGAGTACCACGTGGAGGTCGACGACGGAGAGGAGACGGAGACCGTTATGGTGGACACGCCCGAGGACATGCCGCACTACGGAGACATCGAGGCGGTCTACGAGCCGTACGTGGAAGCCGACATTATCACGCCGAGCGACCACATTGGTAACATCATCCAGCTGTGCGAAGACCGGCGCGGGGAGTACGGCAGTCAGGAGTGGCTCGACTCCGAAACGGTAAAGATCAACTACGAGCTTCCGCTGGCCGAGATCGTCTTCGACTTCTACGACAAGCTGAAGAGCGTGAGCCGGGGCTATGCCTCGTTCGACTACGAGTTCACCGAGTACCGCGAGAGCGACCTCGTCAAGCTCACGATTCTCATCAACGAGGAGCCGGCCGATCCCCTCTCCACCATCGTCCACCGCGACAAGGCCTACGAGGTGGGACGGAAGCTTTGCAAGAAGTTGAAAGACGTGATTCCGAAGCAGCTCTTCGAGATCCCGGTGCAGGCGTCGATTGGACGTCGCATCGTGGCGCGCGAGACGATCAAGGCGCGGCGCAAGGACGTGACGGCCAAGTGCTACGGCGGGGACGTGTCGCGCAAGAAGAAACTGCTGGAGGAGCAGAAGGAAGGCAAGAAGCGCATGAAACAGATGGGAGAGATCGACGTGCCGCAGGAAGCCTTTCTCGCAATCCTGTCGATGGATGAGGACGACTAATCGCCCGACGGCATTCCCGAACGACACTCGCGACGCACGTCCCTTCTGAGCATGTTCCTTTCGACGGACCGGTCTTCACGGAACGCGGGACGGTCGGGAAGGGGCGTTGGGCTTGTCGTGCTTGCCGTCATTTTGCTCGCAGGAGACGGGGCGAGCACGCTCGCCTGGGGTCAAGACCCCCCCGACGGCCGTCAGGATTCGCTCAACCTCATTCCCCGCTACCGCATGGCGCGGTACCAGCTTCTTGCTCGGCAGTTTGTGGCCCAAATGCCCATGCGGGTGTTGCCGCCCACTCCCCTTCCGACCGCCGTCGATTCCCTCCTCGGTCCGTCGGACTCGGCGAGTGCCCCGGTCGCCTCAACGACGGAGGAGGACGCGTTCCAGATTGAGGAGCTCCACGAGGTCAGCGACCTGGAGCGATCCTGGTTCCGAAACCAGCACGGCGACACCCAGTGGTCTTTTCTCGGGTCGAGGTCTCGCCTTACCATCCTCGATACAACCCGAACACGCGAGCTCCGAGCCCGCCTGCAAACCCACTTCGGAGACCCGACCTACACCCCTGCTGAGGTCAACCTCAACAAGTGGTCCCAAGAACCCGACAGTACCCGAGAGAGCCTCGTACAGTTTGCGTACTGGTTCGTCGTCAACGACTCGATTCCTGTGCGCGTCACGGACGTGAGTGGTCCTATGGGGCGCGGCCTGATTGTGTCGACCGACCGGGCGTACCGCGACCATCTCGTGTCGCTTCGGGAGGCCCTCCTCCATCCCCTCCGGCGCGAGGACCGGGCTCCGTACGTCGATTATTATTACGACGAGGAGAAAAGGCGCTGGTATCGGGTCGGTTTCGACGGACAGTCCTTCTTTCGTGAACACATTTCCCGCCGCGACATTGTGCGGGGACGGCGTCCCCAATTGGAAACCGAGCGCCCCTCCTCGTCTCCCTCCGGGTCCTCTTCGTAGCTCTCGCTTCTGAATTTCTTCGCCCCCTCACACCGACATGGCTACCCGCGATCGCACGCAACGCGACGCCGACGAAGACGAGTCGACGGAAAAAGGCGAACTTCGCCAATGGGGAGAAGCCTTCCTCGTGGCGCTCGTCATCGTGCTCATCGTGCGCACCCTCTTCTTCGACCTGTTCCGCATCCCAACGCCGTCGATGGAGGAGAATCTGCTCGTAGGGGACTACCTCTTTGTCTCAAAGCTGCACTACGGCACTCGGCTCCCCATGAGTGTGGGCGTTCCCTTCACGTCCATCTACCTCCCGGGGGTCCGCTTTCCCTACAAGCGCGTCGCGGGCTTCTCCAGCGTGCAGCGCGGAGATCCCATCGTGTTCAACCATCCGCCGAAGGCGGGACCGATCGATCGGAAGGTCCACTACATCAAACGCGTGATCGGCATGCCGGGCGAGGACCTCTCGGTCCGCGACAAGGTCGTGCACATTGACGGTCGCCCCGTACCGCTCGGAACGGGCATGCAGCAGTACTGGACCGTGAACAAGTCGGATGCCCGCTACCAGATTCCGCGCACCCGCATGGAGGAAGTCGGGATTAGTGAGGTGCAGCCCACCCAAAGCGCAACGACCGTTCGCATACTCGGCACGCCGGCGGCCGCCCGAACGGTCCACGGATGGGAGTGGGTGAAGTCGGTCAAGCCCTACGTCAGCGAGAACTCGAACTACAGCGACATGATGTATCCCAGTGGGAAGGGATACACGCCGGACAACTACGGCCCGGTGCACATTCCCGGAGAGGGGGAGACCGTTACCCTTACGAACAAAAACTGGCCCGTCTACAAGCCCGTCATCGTGCGGCATGAAGGCAAGGACGCGCGGCAGATGACCGACTCGACGTTCGCGATCGAGGGCGAGCGAACGACGACCTACACCTTCCAGCAGGACTACTACTTCGCTATGGGGGATAACCGAGACAACTCGCAGGATAGCCGATTCTGGGGCTTTGTGCCCATGGACCACATTGTGGGCAAGGCCATCATAACGTACTTCTCCTGGGACCATCAGGCCTGGGCACCGCGCTTCAGCCGCATCTTTAACCTCATCGAAGACGACGAGGTCTTTCGGGAGGAAACCGTGATGCAGCAGCTTTCGGACTCCACGACTGCCCGTCGACCCACCAATTCACGAAACGAGGCGCAGCGAGCAGAACAACGCTCAGTGGTCGACCTTGATTTCCAGAGCGAACGAAAACCTGATCGGGTTCCCGTGCGCGAGCCTGCTTCTTCGTTGACCCGCGATTCTTGACGTCTGCGGCTTTTGCCCGAAGGAGTACAGGACCCAATTCGGGATCGGCTCCCCCAAATGTCATTCTGTGATGCCGGATCCGCTTTCCAATCGACGGCGCAAGGCCATTGCCTCCCTCACGGGTCGCCGCTACCGCCGCCAGCACAACGAGACGCTCCTTGAAGGACGTCGCGCCATTGACGCGGCCCTGGACGGCGACGCCCCCTTCGTAGACTGCGTCGTGACCGCCGATGCGCTCGGCGAGCCCGAGATTCGGCGCCTCCTCGATCGGCTGTCGGTGCCGGTGTACAAAACGGACGCCGACACGATGGCCCACCTGACAGATGTGGCGACCCCGCAGGGCATTGTGGCGGTGGTCGAGCGCCGCCTCGCGGAGCCGGACGTCCTTCCCGACCGCCTTGGCCCGGAGGCGACCCTCCTGCTTCTGGACGGGGTGCAGGATCCCGGCAACGTGGGAACCCTCCTCCGCACGGCGGCATGGTTCGGGGCTGAGGCAGTGGCGGCGGGCCCCGGCACGGCGGGCCTCT